>JBCCJK010000028.1 GCA_039027815.1 Verrucomicrobiota bacterium | reverse complement strand
GTGCCTGCACCGCGCCCTCGTCGCGCCTTGGTCTGGCCCGAAATCCACTCGGCCATTCTACCAGCCAATTCTGCAGCTTGGTATGAGAGACCTGCGCGTCGATGTCGTGAGGGGGTGAGTTTTGGGTTTCAGGGTTCGGCCTTGATGGTCGAAGGACTCTTTGAGGCGGCAGGGTGGCAGGGGGTGGGCTGCGGATCGGCTGCGAGAAGCTGGGGGATGCGTGGTGCTGCTGATTCTTGTGGGGCTTGTCATCCCGGCACGAGAAAGCGCCTCGCCGGGGTGTCCGACGAGGCGCTTTCTTCGTTGGCTAGGTGGGCGGGCCGGATGCCGGCCTCCCTTCTGCCATTTCTTTTGAAGTTTGGGTTTAGCTCTTGTCCTCGTCTTCTTCGTCCTGGCCGCCGCTCGGGCTCCAGTCTTCGGTGGCGATGTTGAAGGCTTGTTCGAGTCCAACGAGGTCGGCACTGGAACGCAAGCTTTCGAAGGCTTGGCTTTCTCTTTGCAGCTCTTCTTCGTTCATGTCGACGGCTTTGATGGAGAGGCCGATGCGGCGCTCCACTTTGTCGACCTTGATGACGCGGGCTTCCACTTCATCGCCAACTTTGATGACGTCTTTGACACGTTCGACGTGTTCGTCAGAGAGCTGGGAGATGTGCACCAAGCCATCGATGTCGTCCTCCAACTGGACGAAGGCCCCGAAGCTCGCGATTTTGGCGACCGTGCCTTTGACGAGGTCGCCCACTTTGAAACGAGTGTCGATTTCGCTCCAGGGGTCGGTTTCGAGCTGCTTCATGCCGAGGCTGATGCGCTGATTGGGCTTGTCGATGTTGAGGACCACGGCCTCGACTTCGTCGCCCTTTTTGAGCATTTCCGAGGGGTGATTGATTTTGCGGGTCCAACTGAGGTCCGAGACGTGGATCATGCCATCGATGCCGTCTTCCAGCTCCACGAAGGCGCCGTAGGCGGTGAGGTTGCGGATTTCGCCTTTGATCTGCGTGCCGATGGGGAAGCGGTTTTCGACGTCGTCCCAGGGGTTGGGTTCCAGCTGGCGAACGCCGAGGGAGATTTTCTGCTCTTCGGTGTTGATGCCAAGGACGACGGCTTTGATTTCTTGGTCGAGTTCGAGAACGTCGTTCGGTCGGTTGATCCGCTTGGTCCACGAGAGTTCGGAGACGTGGACCAGGCCTTCCACGCCTTGCTCGATTTCGATGAAGGCGCCGTAGGGGACGAGCTTGGTGACCTTGCCCGCCACTTCCATGCCGATGGGGTAGCGGCTTTCGATGTCCTCCCAGGGGTTGTGGCTCATTTGCTTGAGGCCGAGGGAGACGCGTTCTCGCTCTCGATTGACGTCCAGGATCATGACTTCGACCATTTGGCCGATGGAGAGCAGCTCGCTGGGGTGATTGATGCGGCCCCAGCTCATGTCGGTGATGTGAAGCAGCCCGTCCATGCCGCTGAGATCGACGAAGGCGCCGAAGTCGGTGATGTTTTTGATCTGCCCTTCGACTTTGTCTCCGATCTTGACGGTTTCGAGGAACTTCTGGCGCTGCTCGGCCCGCTCGGCTTCGATGACTTCGCGGCGGGAGATGACGAGGTTTTTGCGGTCGTCATTGACCTTGACGATTTTGAATTCGAAGATTTTGCCGACGTATTCGTTAAGGTCTTTGGGCGGGATGATGTCGATCTGGGAACCCGGGAGGAAGGCTTCCACCCCGACGTTCACGATGAGGCCGCCTTTGACGACCGATTTGATTTTGCCCTTCACGAGGCCGCCGTCTTCGTAGACGCCTACGATCTTGTCCCAGTTTTGCTTGTGATCGGCCTTTTCTTTCGAGAGGACCACCATGCCTTCATCGTTTTCGAGCTTTTCGAGCAGGACTTCGATTTCATCGCCGACTTCGATTTCATCGTCCTCAAATTCGGTGGCGTGAATGGCTCCCTCGGATTTGTAGCCGATGTCGACGATGATGACCTGGGATTTGATTTCGAGGATGGTTCCGTTGACGATGCTGCCTTCTCTGAATTCGCGGAAACTGCGATCGATGAGGTTGGTCAGCTCGGTGAGTTCGGCGGTGGCCGCTTCCGTGGACATGAATGGGACTGGGTTTGGGTTCAGGGTGGGGGGCGGCTCGTGGCCAGCCAGATTGCTCCGGAGGACCTTTCCGTTCCCCGGAGCACCTGCGAACGGAAAGGGCGGGGAGTATCCGGGTGTTTCTTGAGAATGCAAGGGGCTTTCTCGTGGTGGGCGGGAGGCTAGCGAGCGGAATGGGGTTTCTCGGGTCGGAGAAGGAAGGAGGTCAAAATGAGACCGCCCAGAAAGCCTCCGAGATGCGCGCTGTAGGCGATGCCCACGCCCGCCCCGAAGATACCAAGGAGGTCGAGAACGAAGTAGGCGCAGCCGAGGATGATGAGATTGGTGGGCGGGACGGGGTGGGCCAGGGGCCAAATTTCCGGAAACGGAAGGTGCCAACGCACGGCCAGTCCGAGGTAGGCGCCCATGAAGCCCGAGACGGCACCCGAGGCCCCGATGGAGAGGCCGTCCGGATTCAACAAGACGAAGGCGCCCGAGGCGCTCAGGGCCGTGAGCAAGAAAATCCCGAGCATCCAACGCCAGCCCACCAGTTCTCCCACTAGGCCCCCGAAGATCCAGAAGTAGAGAAGATTTCCACCGAGGTGAGCGAGGTCGGCGTGCAAGAAGGCCATTCCCAGAAGCCCAAGGAGCGGGCTGGCCGTCTCGGGGGCGGGGGCTTGCAGGAAGGCGCGGACCGCCGCGGAATCCAAAGTGGCCCATTGACTGAGCGACGACCCGGTCCAGCCCAAGGCGCTGGTGAGGAGGATCGCGAGGGCCAGGCCGAGAAGAATGCGATGAACGAGGAGAAGGGGCACGGGAGAATTTCCAATAGCTTGGACGACTTTCAAGGAACGGGGGGCTCGGGCCCGTTCCTTGACCTAATACCAAGCTCCAGAATTCACTGGTAGAATGGAGGGAAGGAGGTGTGGGGAAGAGGCGCTGAAGCGCGTGGAAGGGAGAGCCGGAGTCTTTCGAGCCAGCCCTGCGTTGCTCCTCGGTTACGGTGCCTGCACCGCGCCCTCGTCGCGCCTTGGTCTGGCCCGAAATCCACTCGGCCATTCTACCAGCCAATTCTGCAGCTTGGTATTAGGGCTGCCAGAGGGAGACGCCCCATGCTACCAGGGGAGCGAGGGCCCCGAGGAGGAGGCCGGCTCGCAGGTAGTCTTTGGTGCGGATGAGGCCGCTCGCGTAGGCGATGGCGTTCGGGGGAGTAGAGATGGGCAGGCACATGGCGCTGGAGCAGGCGATGGCGACTGGAAAGGCCAGGGACATTTCGCTGAAGCCCTCGATGCCGCTGGTGAGCGCGATGGCGACGGGTAAGAGCATGGCAGCAGTGGCCGTGTTCGACATGACGTTCGACATCAGGAGTGCCAGGTAGGCGATCACGAAGGTTAAGATGAGGGGCGAGAGATTTTCTGGGAGCAGTCCTGGGAGCCAGGCGCCCACGCCGGTTTCGGTGATCCCCACCCCAAGCGCGAGCCCCCCCGCGAGCATCAGGAGGACGTCCCACGGGAGGCGGCGCATGTCTTCGGCCTGGAGGATGCCACTGACCGCTAAGAGGGCGATGGCGAAGAAGGAGACCACCGCGGGGGGCGTGCCATGAAAGGACTCCGTCATCCAGGAAGCCACGGCAAAGAGGAAGACGGCCATGACGAAGACTTGCTGCCAAGCGGGAGGGGGCGGCGGGGTGGGGTCGGCCTCCGTTCCCTCCATTTGGCCGAGCTGGCTGATATCGATTTTCCGCCTGCCCGAAGGATAGAATTTCAGGAGGTAGAAGTAGCCAATGACTCCCATGATGAGGGCCACCGGCACGCCCAGCTTCATCCATGCGAAGAAGGAGGGGCGAAGGTCTTCGGAGAGGGCACCCACGGCAATGGCATTGGGCGGGGTCCCGATGATGGTGCCGATCCCACCGAGGTTGGCCGCGATGGGAACGCTCAGGAGGAGGCCGAGGGCAAACTTGTCCCCTGGGGGCAGTTTGCGGGTCACGGGGGCCATGACCGCTACCATCATGGCGGCGGTGGCGGTGTTCGACATGAACATGGAGAAAACGAAAGTGATGAGCATGACGCCTGCCAGAAGTCTCCATGGCTGATCCCCGCAGAGGCCAACGACTTTTCGGGCGCAGAGGAGATCCAATTGCGTTTTGACGGCCGCGGCCGCCAGCACGAAGCCGCCCAGGAAAAGCCACATGATGGAACTGGACCAAGGCGAGACGAAGGCCAGCCAAGCGTCCCTGTCCTCGAGGCCGGCCAAGACACCTCCGGGTTTTCCGAGAATGAGAATTTCAAGCGCGATGATGAGGATGGCAACGACGAAGGCCGGCATGGCTTCCACGATCCATAATCCAGCTGTGAAAAAGAGGATGAAGAGCATCCAGACACCAGCCGCTTCCAGACCTGCAAACCAGCCCAGCGATTGGCCACCAAGAGTCAGGGCGGCTGCCAAAAGAAGACAGGCCATCGTTTTGAGAAAAGCCGCCGGGACGTTGAAGGTGAGGGCGGAGAGAATGCGCTTGCCCTGCGCGCGGGTATCTCGGTCTTCGAGTCGGTCAGTCATGGAGTTTCGGGCAGGGGAATCTTCGCTTGACTTTGTTTCGCAAGCCATCTCCTCGTGAAGCGAGGTCCTAGTGTAACCTGAAACTCTCTCCCCTTCACAAATGAATCCTTTTCGCTCTACTTCTTGCCTGGTCGGTGTCCTGCTAGCGGTTTCCTCTTTGATTGGTCAGTCGGCTGTCGTTTTTAGTTTCGGGAACGGAGGGGATGGGCCGTCCGGTTCGGACACCAGCATCACTTTCAATGCGACGGGAGGGATCACCGTCAATGGCACCACAGAAGTGGGGAATGATCCCACCGGGGATCTGTCGCAACCCGGTGACTTTGGCACCATCGTTGTGACCTACACCTCAATCGCCGATGACGACGCCGGAACCGATTTCAATGGTCCCGACACCGACTTTGACCCGGCGACCTTTTTAGGTGGAGATGTAACCAATGATTTCGTCACGAATAGTGCTGGTCTTGGCATTAGTGATGGAACTGATAATGCAGGGCTTCAGGTGGGGGAGGCCGTGCTGGTGCAGTTCGATTTGAGTGCCTACACCGGTCCAGGGCTTCTTTTAGTCAGTTTTCTCGAAGATGCCAACGATGGGCGCACACTGGATCTTCATTATAACGACGCCCCTGGTTCAGGCGTTTTTGTCGGAGGGGGAACCAATGATGCGGCTGATATCGTGAATTTCCAGCTGTCGGATGGAGACTTGTTTGCGTTTGTGAATCCGAATACCAATGCCTCGCGGTTGACTCAGTTCACGCTCGACGTCATCCCTGAGCCGAGCAGCGGACTGTTGCTGGGATTTGGTGTGCTTTTGCTGAGCGGTTTTCGACGCCGTCGGACGGCTGGGTAAGGGGCTTTTCAGGTTTCAGGCGGGGCTGTTCTTCTCCTTGATTCGGCAGCTTATACCAGGCCGCAGAATTGGCTGGTAGAAAGACACCGGCTCTACCTTCCCCGCGCTTCAGCGCCTCTTGCCCACACCACCTCCCCTCCATTCTTCCAGTGAATTCTGGAGGTTGGTATTAGCATTACTCGCAGGGCGGGAAAATCGTGAGGCGGGCGGCGGGCTCGTGTTGTCAGACCTGCCTAGGAGCCGAGACCGTTCTGGGGGAATGGTTCGCTCGTTTATGATTTCGCCGCCACCTTCTCAAACAATGGGAACCACCCGGGTGGCTGGAAGATGACTGCCTTCGCAGAATGACAGCCTTGTGCTAGCGGTGACGGGGATGCGAAAACGACTTTGGCTTTGGGTGCTTAGCGTTCTCGGGCTTTTCCTTCTTGGAATTGGTTTGGTGATTTGGCGAGCAGCGGATCAGTTGGTGAGTCCTCCCCGCCGAGATTTGCTGGCTTACCATAGGGACTGGCTCAATTACCCCGAGAGTCACGGTATGACGCTTTCTTTTTTTGCCGCCCAGGGAGGCGAGGTGCCCGTGATCTTATGTCAACCCGCCGACAAGCCTGCCGAGCGAGGAGAAATTCTTCGAGAACAGTTGGCTGAACGTGGCATTGATTTGCCTGCGTATGGAGAGATTCGAGGCACCTTGGTTTTGCTTCACGGACGCAAGGGCCGAAAGGAGGATTTGCTTCCCGTCGCCGAACGATTTGTCGCGGTCGGTTATCGCTGCCTCTTGCCTGATTTGCCTGCCCATGGAGAAAGTCCTCTGAGACGAGTTCGGTTTGGAGCCGACCCCCAGGAAGCGGCTTTGCCCATGGCAGTTTTGCAGGAGGCACAGGAGCGCTTTCACTGGGAATTCGGGCCGAAAGGGCTCTGGGGAATGTCGATGGGAGGAGCCTTCGCCATCCATGCGATGGGCCAGTGGGAGGCTCGAATCGTCGTGGCGTCTTTCGCCGATTTGGAAGAGGTGGCTGAAGAGTTTTGCCGGAAGTGGGCCGGTCCTGCGGGGCCGCTGGCAAGTCATTTGGCTCTTTCGTTGGCTTCCATGCGAGGAGACTTCGACTACCGCAGCGTCAAGCCGAGGGAGTCAGCACGCAGGATCAAATCGCCGACTTTGGTGGCCCATGGAACGGAGGATGAATTGTTGTCTTTGGCGGAGGGCATGCGGCTTTACCGCGCAGTGGGAGCTCCTCAGAAGCGGTGGTTGGCGGTGCCTGATGGAGGGCATGATGATGTCTTGATCACGCCGATGGAACTCTATGCCGAAATGGCGATGTGGTATGCAACCCATTTGTGAGAGCGATGGTTGGCGAGTAGCAAGCGACCGGTTTAGGTAGGAGGACGGTGGGTTTCGGGGTTCGGGGTTGGCTGGGCTGCTCCTTGATTCGGCAGCTTGGTGGAACAAGCCTTTCTTGACCTCTCCGCGTGTCTGGTCTACTTCCCTGCGCACTATGAAACTTGCCCTTTCCAAGATGTCTGGCTGGACCGCCGTGCGTGACGGTGATTCCTGCGGGCCTTGGTGAGTCGAGTTTCTTTCCCCACTTTTCCACTTTCCAAGGCCCGCTGGTTCTTCTCCACGGGTCTTTTCTTTTGAATGAGAGGAGCGCGGGGGAGTGCTGGCGGGCTTTGGTTCCTTGCCCTTCCTCCACTATGCTTTCTTTCGCCTCCTTGCTACGCGAGTCCCGCGCGACCGTCCTGCTCGCGCTGCCTTTGGTGGCCGGTCAGCTCAGCCAGATGCTGATGGGGGTGGCGGACACGCTGATGATTGGTCGGCTCGGAGTGGTGCCGTTGGCGGCTTCCACTTTTGCCAATACTTTGCTGTATCTTCCTCTGATGTGCGGCATCGGGATGTCGATCGCCGTTTCCATCAAGGTTTCTCAAGCACGCGGGGCCCAAGAGCCTGTGGCAGCCCGGGCCGCTTTGCGACATGGGGTCTATGTAGCGGTGGCGTTAGGAGCCTTGACGCTTTTGGCTGCTTGGCTCTTGCTGCCGGTGATGCCGGTCTTTCGGCAAGAGCCCGAGGTGCTGCGGGCGGTCCCGCACTACTTTCTTTTGGTGGCGGGTTCCATGGCCTTTGCCATGGCTTCCATGGCCATCAAGAGCCACGCCGATGCCATGAATCGACCTTGGCCGGTCTTTTGGATTCTTCTGGGAAGCGTGCTGTTCAATGTCTTGCTGAACTGGATTTTTATTTACGGCAACTGGGGGGCGCCGCAGTGGGGTCTAGAGGGTGCGGGCTTGGCGACCCTGTTGGCGCGGGTCTCTGGATTGATGGTGATGATCTGGTGGTGCAAGCGACGGCCGGATTTGCGCGAGTGGGTGCCGTATCGCTGGCTGCGACGGCCGGATTGGGTAGCGGTCCGCAGTCTTTTGAAAACGGGCTTTCCGGCTAGCATGCAACTCTTGGCTGAGGTGAGTGCGTTTGTGGCGGCCACGCTGGTCATTGGGACCTTGAGCAAGGAGGCGCTCGCCTCTCACCAAGTGGCCATCAGTTGTGTCGCGACGGTTTTTATGATTCCCCTCGGCATTTCCATGGCGTTGACGGTCCGGGTGGGCGAGGTCTGGGGAGCCAAGAGGCCCGAGCGGATCCGGCCCATGGTCATGAGTGGTTGGCTGCTGGCGACCGGGGTGTCTCTTTTGAGTATGACGGCTTTCTTGTCGTTCAATGATGCCATGGCCGGCTGGTTTTTGAAGGAGCCTGAGGCCCGCTCTGTGGCGGCGAGCTTGCTGCTGGTGGCGGCGGCCTTCCAACTGAGCGATTCGCTTCAGATTCTGTCCTCTGGCGCGCTGCGGGGGTTGGATGACGTGGCGATTCCGGCTTGGATCGCCTTTGGTGCCTATTGGGTCATTTCTCTGCCCTTGGGGTGGGTGCTGACGTTTCCTCTCGGCTTAGGCGTGTCCGGAATGTGGTGGGGGATTACGGTCGGGCTGACGGTGACGGCGGTGGCTTTGGGGCGGCGGATTTGGCGGAAGGGAGGCCTTGGCTAATACCAAGCTGCAGAATTGGCTGGTAGAATGGCCGAGTGGATTTCGGGCCAGACCAAGGCGCGACGAGGGCGTGGTGCAGGCACCGTAACCGAGGAGCAACGCAGGGCTGGCTCGAAAGACTCCGGCTCTTCCTTCCCCGCGCTTCAGCGCCTCTTCCCCACTCCACCTTCCCTCCATTCTACCTGTGAATTCTGGAGGTTGGTATAAGATCCGGTCGACCGCTCAACCGCTGACTTCGTGATCGAGAGGCCCGCCCTGCTCGAATTGGTCGAGATTGTGGACGGTGGTTTCGGCGATGTTGCGCAAGGCTTCTTCGGTGAGAAACGCTTGGTGCGAGGTGATGAGGACGTTCGGGAAGGTGGTGAGTCGCATGAGGACGTCATCGGTGATGACGTGGTGGGAGTGGTCTTCGAAGAAGAGGCCAGCTTCCTCTTCGTAGACATCGAGGGCGACGCCGCCCAGCTTGCCGGATTTGAGGGCCTCGATGAGGGCCTGCGCATCCACGAGCGCGCCCCGTGAGGTGTTCAGGAGGATGAGGCCGGGCTTGACCTGTTCGAGAGCCTGGTGGTCGATGAGGTGATGAGTCTGCGGGAGAAGCGGGCAGTGCAGGGAGAGGACGTCCGACTGGTCCAGGAGCGTGGCGAGCGGGACATATTCCGCGCCGAGGGCTTTGACCGCTTCGTTTTCAAAAGGGTCATGGGCCAAGACGCGGCAACCAAAGCCGCTCAGAAGCTGGATGAAGATCTCGCCGATTTTCCCGGTGCCAATGACGCCAATGGTTTTGCCGTGGAGGTCAAAGCCCATCAAGCCATGGAGAGTGAAATTGCCTTCTTTGACTCGCTGGTAGGCTTTGTGGATGCGACGGTTGAGAGCCAGCAGAAGGGCGAGGGCGTGTTCGGCCACGGCATGGGGAGAGTAGGCGGGAACCCGGGCTAGGCGGATGCCGGCGGCGGCGGCCGCGGGCAGATCGACGTTGTTGAACCCAGCGCAGCGCATGGCGATCCAACGCACGCCCTGCTGGGCCAGCGCGGCCAGCGTTTCGGCCGAGAGATCATCGTTCACGAAGGCGCAGATGGCGGGGCAGTCCTCGGCCAGCTTGGCGGTCTCGGGTCGGAGACGATTCTCAAAAAAACGGAGCTGGTGGCGTAGTTCGCTCGCGGCTTCGAGCGAACTGCGGTCATACGGTTTGGTGCTGAAGACGGCGGTGTTCATCGGGCGGGTGGGAACGGGATAGGATAAGGGTATTCGCAGGAAGAAGAGGTCGGCAAGGCAAGAGGCGACGGGGTTGGCTCGCTTTGCCAGCCTTTTGCGGGCCAAGGGGCGGCCGGGGGCGGCTGCGAGGCGGGAGAGCTAATACCAACCTCCAGAATTCCCTGGAAGAATGGAGGGGAGGTGATGTGGGGAAGAGGCGCTGAAGCGCGGGGAAGGGAGAGCCGGAGTCTTTCGAGCCAGCCCTGCGTTGCTCCTCGGTTACGGTGCCTGCACCGCGCCCTCGTCGCGCCTTGGTCTGGCCCGAAATCCACTCGGCCATTCTACCAGTGAATTCTGCAGCTTGGTATCAGGAGACGGGAGCGAGAAGGACTCGCTCCGAGGGGGAAAGGGTGAGTTGCCGGTGCCGCGGAGCCGTTTGGCCCCTCAATTGGTTCATTTGGTAGCCGGGCAGATGCTTCCTGAGTCCAGTCGATAGCGGACCAGGTTTTCGTTTCTCGTGTCATCCATCCAGTCGATGGTGGTGCTGGTGATGAGCTTTTGGGAGTCGGGGGGCAGATGTTCCAAAAGCGCATTGCGGCGTTCAGGGTCGAGCTCGCCGAAGACGTCGTCGATCAGCAGGATGGGGGACGTTTGGTGCCTTTCTTTCAAGAGAGTGGCTTGCGCCAGCTTGAGAGCGATGGCCAGGCTGCGCTGTTGGCCTTCCGAAGCGAACTCGGCAGCAGGCAGGCCATTGAGCCCCAGGGTGAGATCATCCCGGTGGGGACCCACCAGGGTGCTTCGCTTCTTGGCTTCCTGATCGCGAACCAGCTCGAAAGAGCTGGCGAGGTCTTCACCGCTCGCGTTTTCGTAGCGCAGCGCGAGCGCTTCTTGGGCCGCGCTCAGGTGCTGCTGGGCTGCTTGGGCATGGGGGGTGAGGGCGTCGATCAGTTGGCTGCGGGTGCGGGTCAAGATCCGGCCGTGCTCGGCCAGGACTTGTCCGTAGGCGTCGATTTGGTCCCAGCGTGGCTGGGCATCGCGTTTGAGGAGAAAATTGCGGGCGCGGAGGGCCCGTTCGTAAGCCCGCAGGGCTTCGCGGTAGCCGGGTTCCACCTGGGAGGCCAGGAAATCCAGATAGCGGCGCCGGTTCTCGGCTCCGCCGCGGATGAGGTCGCGATCGTCATTCCCCATCCAGACGACGAGACCGCTCTCGGCCAAGTAGTCGGCTCCGCGGGTGTGCACTTGTCCATCCACCCGCAAGCGTCGGCTCTTGGGTGCTAGGCCGACCACCAGGCGATGCTTCTCGGTCTGGCCTTCGACGCTGGCGGCGGCTTGTCCCAGGCGGATGCAGTCGCCCAGCCGACGAGATCGAGGCGATTGCAGGCGCAGCAGCACGCAAACCGCTTCCAAGATGGAGGTCTTGCCCTGGGCATTGGCACCGAGAAAAGCCACCGGCCGAGCAGGGGGGAGTTCCAGCTTCACTTCTTGGAGACAGCGAAATTGGCGGATGTGGAGGGAGTGGAGCAAAACAGACCTGGGATGAAAACTCGCTTACCTGGTCTCTGGCAACTGGGAACTACTCCCTTGAACGGAACGCCTTGCGGTGCATGCTAGCGCCCCTTCCTTCCGCCCATGGATTCCGCCCTGCAATGCTTGCCAGGCTTCCGCGAGTTCGCTCCCGAAGACTGTGCCAAACGCAATTACCTTTTCGCCACCTGGCGGGAGGTCGCCCGCCGGTATGGCTTTGTGGAGTGGGAGGGACCGGTGCTGGAACCGACCGATCTCTTTCGCAAGAAAAGCGGCCAGGAAGTGGTGGGCCAGCTCTTTCACTTCGTGGACCGAGGCGAGCGGGAAGTGGCCCTGCGCCCCGAACTGACTCCCAGCTTGGCTCGGCTGGCCGCGATGCGGGAGCGCCACTACCGCAAGCCCCTCAAGTGGTTCGAGCTCGGGCCGTGCTACCGCTATGAGAAGCCGCAAAAGGGAAGGGGCCGGGAGTTTTACCAGTATAACGTCGATTTACTGGGCGAAGCGGGTCCGGAAGCCGATGCGGAGTTGATTGCCTTGGCCATCGATGTTCTGCGCGAACTCGGCTTCGGCCCGGAGGATTTCCAAGTGCGCCTGAGTGATCGGGATGCTTGGGTCCGATTCGCCGCTGCCCGGGGAGTGGAGGAGAAAAAAGTGAGCGAGTTCCTCCAAATCATCGACAAGCTGGAGCGGGAGCGACCCGAGGTCACGCAGGAGAAATTGGTGGCCCTCGGGATCGAGCCGACTGAAGTCGAGGCCTTTTTGCAAACGCCGCCTGAAGAGAACAGCGCTTTGTCCTCGATCGTGGCGGACTTGGAAGCGCGTGGGCTAGGGGACTTCGCCGTCATTGACCGGAGCATCGTCCGGGGGCTGGCCTACTACACCGGAACGGTTTTCGAATTGTTCGACCGGAAACACGGTCTCCGCGCCATCGCCGGGGGGGGTCGCTACGACCATCTCATTGAGATGCTGAGCGATGGAAAGTCCCAGATCCCGGCAGTCGGCCTCGGCATGGGGGATATGGTCCTCCAGGAATTTATCGAAGCGGTCCCGGCCGCCCGGAAAAAGCGGGAGGCCTGGTTGCAAGTCGAGCGCCCGATCGAGGTGCAGGTGCTCTTGGCCGACCCCGCCCAGCGATCGGCCGCCCTCTCGCTCTTGCAGACCTTGCGAAACGCAGGCCTGGGGGCCGATCTCTGCTTCGGCTCTCCTAAGCTGGGCAAGCAGTTCCAAGCGGCCGAGGCAGCCGGAGCCAAGTTCGGAGTGCTCATCGGAAGCGAGTATCCCTCCCTCCAGGTGAAAAACCTGCGCGACCGCTCTCAAATCGACACCACCAGCGACCATCTTCTGGCAACCCTGACCGATCTCCTGCTGAAGTCTCCCGACTGAAGACCAACTCACTCCTCCCATGTATCGCACACATCACTGCAACCAACTCCGCGCCGACCAAGTGGGCGAGGAGGCTTTGCTCGTTGGCTGGGTCCGCTCCGCGCGGGACCATGGCGGCGTCATTTTCATCGACCTCCGAGATCGCGAAGGCTTGACCCAAGTGGTCTTTCGTCCGGAGGCCAGCGCGGAAGCCGCCAAATTGAGCCATTCCCTCCGAGAGGAGGATGTCGTGCAAGTGCGGGGGCGGGTCGAGAGACGCCTGGAGGGCACTACCAACGAAAAATTGCTCACGGGAGAAATTGAAATCGTGGCCAGCGAGCTGGTCGTCATCAACAAAGCCCAGGTCCTGCCTTTTCAGCTGGACAAGGAACTGTCGAATGAAGACCTCCGCATCAAGTATCGTTACCTCGATCTACGACGGGAGCGCCTGGGCCGAAACCTGCGGCTCCGCCATCGGATTTCAAAAAGCCTGCGCGATGGCTTGGATGCGCACGGCTTCACGGAAGTGGAGACGCCCGTTTTGAGCAAGAGCACGCCCGAGGGCGCGCGCGATTTCCTGGTGCCCGCCCGCCTCAATCCCGGCAAGTTCTACGCCCTCCCGCAGGCCCCCCAGCAATACAAGCAGCTCCTGATGGTGGCGGGTGTGGAACGCTACTTCCAGATCGCCCGATGTTTTCGAGACGAGGATCTTCGCGCTGATCGACAGCCGGAGTTCACGCAAGTGGACCTGGAGGCCTCTTTCATCACGCAGGAGGAAATCTACGCGCTCATCGAAGAACTCTTGGGCGGAGTCTTCCCGGGGACGCCAGCGGGGTTCCCTCGCCTCACCTGGGAGGAGGCCATGAATCGTTATGGCAGCGACAAGCCGGATACCCGCTTTGGATGCGAGTTGGTGGATGTGACCGAGGATCTCAAGGACTGCGAGTTCCGAGTTTTCTCGGGTGCGGTCGCCCAGGGAGGCGTTGTCAAAGCCATCAACGCCAAAGGTTTTGCCGAAATCTCGACCGGCCAAATCGAGAAACTCACCAAGACCGCGCAAGAAGCAGGTGCCAAAGGGCTCGCTTACATCCAAGCCCGCGGGAGCGACCGGTCCACTTGGCGGTCGCCCTTTGTGAAACGGATGACCGAGGACGAAGTGGAGGCCCTGCGGCGTAAGCTCGACATCGAACCGGGCGACCTCATCCTCTTTGGCGCGGACAAGTGGGAAAGCGTCTGTGAGGTCTTGGGTCGCATCCGTTTGGAAGTGGCCGAGCTGCAACAGCTCCTGGAGGGCAACCGCGACTTGCATTTTCTGTGGGTGACCGATTTCCCGCTCCTGAGCTTCGACGAAGCGGAGCAGCGCTGGTTTGCGGTGCACCATCCCTTCACCCGCCCTCACCCTGAGGACGTCGAGAAGCTCAAGGCGGGCCAATACCAAGGCATCCGCGCCTGCGCCTACGACGTCGTCCTCAATGGCTACGAGCTGGGCGGCGGCTCCTTGCGAATCCATGAAAGTGAGCTCCAACAAGCCATGTTCCGCGCACTGGGAATCGATGAGGCGACGCAAAAGGAGGAGTTTGGCCATCTGCTGGAAGCCTTCAGCTACGGGGCCCCTCCTCACGGCGGAATCGCTCTCGGCTTGGATCGCATCGTGATGTTGGCAGCCGGGGAGGACAGCATCCGCGAGGTCATGGCCTTTCCCAAGAACAACAAGGGCATGGATCTCATGACGGAGAGCCCCGCCGAAATCGATTTCAAAACCCTGCGTGAGCTTTACCTCAAGTCGACCTACCAAGAGAAAAAAGAGCGGGCTGCGGCCGGGTAACGAATCGCTCGCCATCCCATGCCGTCCCCCACGCCCCCACGGACCGAAACCATCCTCTTCGTCCACGGCATCTGGGACACCGGAAGGGTCTGGGGAAGGTTTGCTCGTCGGGCCGAGGAAGCTGGATTTCGCACTCTCTGCCCGAGTTTTACGGCCAGTTCCGGAAAGGAACCGCTGGCAGGCTTTGTGGATCAGGTCCGCGCCATGATTCTGCAAGAGCGCCCCAAGCATCTCATCGGTTTCAGCCTGGGTGGGGTGGTCAGCCGCGCCGCTTTGGGCGACCCGGAGGTCGCCGACAGCCTGGCCACCTTTCTCACTATCTCGGCCCCTCATCGTGGCAGTTGGGGGGCGTTCTTTTTTCGCCAAGGGAGGGGCTACCGACAGTTGCGACCCGGGAGCGATTTCCTCAAGGCTTTGCCAGAGCCTCCCGACTCGCTCTCAGTGGAGAGCTACTGGACGGCGCTCGATCTCATGATTCTTCCCAGCTATTACACCTATTGGAAAGGCCAGCGAAATCGGCATTTCTGGAAGGTTCTCCACCCCTGGATGCTGACCGATCGCCGGGTGCAAGCAGCGGCCCTTCGTCACTTGGCGAAAGGGGGGCGAAGCTGACTACCTCCAGGCACGCCACTCCAGACCCTCTTTCATTTTGCCGCTTGGCAGAAAAACTTCCCGGAAAGAGAGCGGCCCGGGTGACGCTCCTTTGCGCGATGCGTAGGTTTCTTTGGCAAGGTGCCCTGGTCCTCGGGTTGAGTCTGCTCCTGAGCGCCTTCGATGCGCTCTCGCTGGATCATTGTGCCCCCACTCGCTGCCTCCCTTTTGAATCCTTGACTCCGACAGCCCTTATCCTCCCACTCGATCTCCCATGAAACATCTCCTTCTCCCTTTTCTTTTCTCCCTGCTTTGGGGGAAAGCGGCGGCGGCGGCCGATTGGCCTCACTACCTCGGACCGAATCAGAACACGCTGGTCTCCGGTCAGGCGGATGGCGATGAGCTGGTCCCCATCTGGAAAGCCCAAGTCGGCATGGGGTGTTCGACCTTTTCCGTGGTGGGCAACCGGGTCTACACCATGGGGAACAATGGACAGGACGTTTCCTCGCTCTTTTGCCTGGACGCACGAACAGGCGAGGTTCTCTGGAGGGGGAGCTTTCGAAGCGATTCCACCAAGAAAAATTTCGGGGGAGGCGGAACGCCCTTTTACGGCGGTCCCAATTCCACGCCAGCCGTGGACGGGAACCGCGTCTACACCGTGGGCCGCTTTGGACAGGTCATTTGCTGGGATGCGGAGAGCGGCGAGATGGTCTGGAGCTGGAATTGGACGCAAGCCTTGCCCTCTTACAGCCTCCCGCAGTGGGGCTACGCGGGATCGCCGGTCGTGTCGGGGGAACGGCTCTTTGTCGAGCCCGGCGGGGAGGGCAACTCGGTCGTCTGTCTCGACAAGAAGACGGGCCAGGTTCTCTGGACGGCGGGGGACGATGAAGCGGGCTACGCCACGCCCGTCGTGGCGAGGATTGACGGAAGAGAAACCCTTTTGAGCTTCAATGCCTTCGGTTTGGTGGGGCGTTCCTTGGAGGACGGCCAGGAGTTTTTCCGCTATCGCTGGAAGACCAGCTACCAGGTGAATTCGGCCTCCCCGGTGGTCGTGAATGAGAACCAGATCTTTCTTTCCTCAGGCTACGGAACCGGTTGCGTCCTCCTCCAAGTGAAGGGCGGCCAGGTGACGCCTCTCTGGCGAAACAAGAACCTCCGCAACAAGCACACCGTTTCGGTCTTTTTGGATGGCTATCTCTACGGCTTCGACGAACGCTCTCTGGTCTGCCTCGATATTCGCAACGGGGACATCGTGTGGGAAGAAAAGCGGTATCGCGGCAAAGGCGCCCTCTCGATGACCACCGAAAACCAAGTATTTCTCGTTTCGGAAAAAGGCCAAGTGGCTCTTGGAAAAGTCACGCCCCAAGGCTTCCAAGAGACCGATTCCAAACAGACCTTTAGTGAGGCGCATAGTTGGGTCATGCCGATTTACTCTAATGGCCGACTCTTCACCAAGGACGTGAAGGGCAATGTGGTGGCCTTCGCCGTCCAGTGAGGGGCAAAAGCCTGAGACTTTCCCAAGAACCACTTGGCGTAGTGCAGAAGGTGAAACAGTTGGTTCTTTTGAGCTCCCTCGTCTTGGTGACCGATGGCTTCGGCGGTTCTCCAGACGCGGACGAGGAGAGCGAGATCCTCTCGCTGACCGAATTCGTGTCTCACGAAAATGACTCCTTGGATTGGAGGGTGGTCAATGATGGGGTCATGGGCGGACTTTCTCAGGGAGAGCTGCGTTTCTCCGAGAGCGAAACCTTGCTCTTCCGCGGCGTCCTTTCGCTCGAAAACCAGGGCGGCTTCTCGATGGTGGAAACGGGTCCCGTGGTTCTCAATTTGGAAGCCGCCGAGGGCATTTTGCTGCGGGTTCGCGGGGATGGCCGGAGCTACCAAATGCGATTGGCCTCAGACGCGCGATTTCGCGGAAACGAGGTGGCTTTTCAAGGTGAATTCCAAACCGCCGACGGTGTCTGGACCGAGGTCAAGGTGCCTTTTGAGCGCTTCCAAGGTACGTATCGCGGTCGCTCCCTCCCCGAGGCCAAGCTCAACCCCGCCGCCATCCAGCGCTTCGCCATTCTGCTAGGCGACAAGACACCCGGCCCCTTCGCCTTGGAGGTCGATTTCATCCGCGCCTACTAAACGGCACCTGCAAATGACACCTGCGGAAGGGCGGGGTGGTCATGTGTGCGGTGGGGTGAGGAGCCAAGTGCTTCGCCGTGTCGGTAGCCTGGTGGGCCGCGACGTCCTCGGTGCGGCGGTTGGGGTCGACCCATGCTGTTGCAGTTGCCACCCGAGGCCTGGCAGGCTTTCTCTCGCTGGGGATTGGCTGTAGGGAGAAGACGGGCTCTTCCCCCCCGCGCCGGGGACGTCGCGGGCCACTGGGTGTCTAGCTTTTCCGCTTCTCTCGGTCACGGATCTTGAACTGGATCGGGAGGCCGGTGTGGTCGTGGCTCTCGCGGAGAAAGTTTTCCAGGTAGCGGAGATACGTGTCCTTGAAGCGGTTGCGCTGGTTGACGAATAAGACGTATTCCGGCGCGGGGATGCGGGTGAATTTGGGATCGGTGCGGACGGTGGCGTAGAGGATTTTGCCGCGACGCCCTCCCTGTAAGGGCGGAGGATTCACGGTCAGCGCTTTGAGAAAGAGGCGATTGATGGCACCGGTGGTGAGGGGGCTGGCGGCCGTTTTCCGGATGGTGTCGACGGCGTTGAAGGTGCGGCCGATGCTTTCCCGGTTTTTGGCGGAGACGGCGGCGATGGGGGCGTAGTGGAGGAAGAAGAGTTCGCGGCGGACGTGGTCGGTGATTTCAGCGATCCGATCCTGACGGCGGCCTTCGGGAAAGAACAAGTCGAACTTGTTCATGATGAGGACGCAGGGCTTGTGTGCCTTGAGGATGAGCTTGGCGATCTTCCGATCCTGGGCTGTGACGCCGACGGCGGAGTCGATGACGAGCAGGCAGAGGTCAGAGCGCTCGATGCTGTCCTGCGCACGGAAGGAGGAGAAGATCTCGACCGGTGAGTCCATCTTGCCCCGGCGTCGGATGCCGGCGGTGTCGATGAGGGTGTAGCGCACCCCGCCCTGCTGGTAGGCGATGTCGACGGCATCCCGCGTGGTGCCCGCGAGGTCGCTGACGATGGTGCGGTCGTTCTTGAGGATGGCGTTCACGAGCGAGGACTTGCCAACATTGGGCCGTCCCACGATGGCGAGGCGGATGCCTTCCTTCTTTTCGGCGGCCTGCTCTTCCTCGATTTCCTCGGCGAAGTCTGCGAGGTGCCCGTCGAGCGCTTCGGCCAGGGCCTTGATGCCGCGTCCGTGCTCGGCGCTGGTGGGGAAAATCTCACCGAAACCGAGGCGGGTGAACTCGTCTTTGAGCGATTCGTTGACATGGTCGTCGATCTTGTTGGCGATCAGCCAGACCTTGGCTTCGGCTTTCCGGAGGAGCTGGGCGAGGGATTCATCGATGGGCGTGATGCCATCCCGGGCGTCCACTACCAAAAGAACGAGACCGGCCTCGTGGAGCGCGATGTCCGCTTCGGCGGTGACTTGCTCGGTCAGGACATCGTCGATGGTGGCCCCGATGCCCCCGGTATCGATGAGTTCGGCCGGGTGCTGGGTCACGGCGCAGGGCGCGGAAATGCGGTCGCGCGTGACGCCCGGTTGGTCGTGCACGATGGAAATCCGTTTTTTGGCCAGGCGATTGAAGAGCGCGGATTTGCCGACGTTGGGACGGCCGACAATGGCGATGGTGCTTTCGTTCCTCATGACTCCTCCGGGCGGGGATCCTGCAACTGGCGAAAGGCTTCCGAAAGATAAATCATTCCCGAAATGAAGGTGAAGACCCCGGCCAGGACGGTGGGCCAGAGGGCGGGGGGCGTGTCGATGCCCAGGAGAACCCAGCCAATAGCAGTCAGCTGGGTGGCGGTGGTGACCTTGCCCGTCCAGTGGGCCCGGACCTCCACCCTGCCATTGTGGTGCAGGATGACGAAGTAGGCCAGGATGCAGAGGACATCCCGGGTGATGACAAGGAGGGGAAACCAGAGGGGGAATTCTCCCGGCCAGTTGGTCACCGAAAGGGTGAGGATGGCGGCTAGCATGAGGCCTTTGTCGGCCAGCGGGTCGAGGAGGGCCCCGAGTTCGGACTGCTGCCGGAAGCGACGAGCGATCAGGCCATCGAGACCATCGCTCACGGCGGCCAAGCCAAAGGTCACGAGTGCGCCCCATCGCCAGAGGTCGACCGGGTTGCCTTGGGAGAGGCTTTGGGAGTAGGAGGTGGCAAAGCAAACAAAAACCGGGATCAGCAAGAGGCGAGTGAACGAGATCTGATTGGCGAGAGTCATGGCGCAGGGCGGCTGGCCGAGCGCCGCTCGATACACCGGGGCCGCGGCCAGCTCCAAAAAAGCGAGAGCCTGGAATCCGTCAAGAGGGCGGCAATCCAGCCTTGCGAAAGACCCCAAAGGATCTACTATTTCCCTAACTGGGGGCGTTCTGGATTCGATTTATCGTCTCATGCCCGAGTTGCATGCCGAGGTTGATCGGTTGGCCTCGTAAAAAGCCGGTCAAAACAATAAATGCAAATTCTACCGAAGAACTCGCTTTAGCTGCCTAAGGCAGCTCGTCACTTTCCTGACGCCTGTTAAGGCAAGTGGCGCACGACAACAGGCTGGTGGGGAATCCGGGTGTCCGGGATGACCCACGAGACGGAACAGGATTCTAGGAACTCGACAGCTTGCCAGTTGTGCTTTCGATTCCGAACTCTGAACATCTGGCTATGCATGTAGACGCTCGGTCTCAGGGCTTTAAAGACAGGGGTTCAAATCCCCTCGCCTCCACCACCTCCGCTTCTTTTCCCAAAAAGTGCCCGAAAACCACCAAGGGCGGGCTCTCGGAGAGGTTTTCTCCGTCTTCTCCCACCTGGCCCTCTTTTCTGGTCAAGTCCGTCTCTTGATCAGATAGCTGAAATTCAAGTCAGTGCCCGAAGAGTCCCTCTTCTTGAAAAGCAGGGGCAAGCCTTTCCCCTACAACACCTTCCCTCCATTCTACCAGCCAATTCTGCAGCTTGGTATTAGGCTCGGGCGAGGGCGGTCAGGCGGACGGCGCCGGCTTTGTAGTTCGGTTGGTGGGAGTGGGGATCGAAGCTGGAGTGGGTCAGCTGGTTGGTTTCCACGTAGTGCATGGGCAGAAAGACCGATCCCTCGGTCACGGCGGGGGAGAGCAAGGCGGCGGCCGTCACGCTGCCTCTCCGAGAGTCGACCCGGACCGCTTGCCCTTCCTCGATATCGAGGGCTTCGGCATCGGCCGCATTGATTTCGATGTAGGCATCCTGGGGGTAGAGACTGCGCAAGATGCGGGAGTTGCGCGTGCGGGTCTGGGTGTGCCATTGGGCGCTGGTGCCTCGGCCGGTCAGGAGATAGAAGGGGTATTCGGGGTCGGGGGTCTCGGGTCCTGGGCGGGAGCGGTCGAAGACAAATTGGGCCTTGCCGTTGGGACGGAAAAATTTGCCATCGGCAAAGAGCCGTCTCTGGGAGCCTTCCTCGACATCACTTCCTTCAGGCAGGGGCCATTGGATGCCGCTTTTGGTGTCTACGTGATGGTAGTCCCGAATGCCGGTGATGTCGCAGGGCTGGCCCCGGGTGAGTTCCTTGAGCAGTTGGAAAACGCTTTCGGGGCTGTCCCATTCTGCAAAGAATTCTCCGCAGCCCCATTCGTGGGCCAAGAGTTGAAAGATCCGGAAGTCGGAAAGCGCTTGGCCCGGTGCGGTCCGCACTTGCTTGACCAAGCCGATGCGGCGCTCCGAGTTGATGAAGCTGCCTTCCTTTTCTCCCCAGGACGCGGCCGGTAGGACGAGGTCGGCCAATTCGGCGGTCTCGGTGTCGGCATACATGTCTTGGACGACCAGGAATTCGAGCTTGTCGAAGCGCTCTCGAATTTCATTCTGATTGATCCAAGAGTGAGCGGGGTTGGTGGCGATGACCCAGAGGGCCTTGGTATCGCCGGTGTCGATTCCCTCCATGATTTTGTGGTAAGGGAGGCTGACTTGGGTGGGAATGCGCTCGATCGGAATGCCCAGGAGGGAGGCCACTTTTTCCCGGTGGGCCGGCTCTTCGAAGCGATGTCCCCCCAGGAGGTTGGTGGTGTTGCTGAAAAGGCGCGAGCCCATGGCATTGCACTGCCCGGTGATGGAGTTAGCACCCGTGCCGGGTCGGCCGATGTTGCCAGTCAGGAGAGCCAGATTGATGATGGCCTGAGCGGTGCGGGTGGCTTGGTGGCTCTGGTTCACGCCCATGGTCCACCAGAAGGAGACGCGTTTGCCTTGGCCAATGAGGCGGGCGAGTTCTTGGATTTCGGCCGCGGGAATGCCGGAAGCTTCTTCCCCGTGCTCCAGGGTGAACTCCTCCAAGTGGGTGGCCAGCCCGGCGAACCCTTCGGTGTGGGCCTGGATGAAATCCTTGTCTTGCCAGCCCTGCTGGAGGATTTCCCGGGCGAGACAGTAGAGGAGGGTCAGGTCGGACTTGGGCCGGAGAGGGACGTGATGGGTGGCGGCCATGGCGGTCTCCGTGCGCCTGGGATCCAGCACGATGATTTTGGGCTGGTGGGGATTCTTCTCCACGTGTTCCCACATGATGGGGTGGGAGATGCAGAGGTTGGAGCCCACGAAAACGAGCACGTCCGACTCCTGGAAATCGCCATAGGTGTAGGGGGGGGAGTCGAAGCCAAAGGACTCTTTGTAAGCCATCACTGCGGTCGCCATGCATTGGCGGGTATTGCCATCGCCATGCAGGATGCCCATGCCGAATTTGGCGAAAGCCCCTAAAAAGGCCATTTCTTCGAGGCAGATTTGCCCAGTGCTGATGAAGGCCGCGCTCTCCTTGCCAAAGCGGGCCTGGGTCAGCTTCATGCGCTCGCAGAAAAAGTGGGCGGCTTCTTCCCAGGTGCAGGGTTCGAGCGCTTGGCCGCGGTCCCGTCGCATGAGCGGGGTGGTGGCGCGGTTGGGGGCGTCCAAGACGGTGAGCGCTTCCCAGCCTTTGGGGCAGGCCATGCCGTAGTTGACTGGGTGGTCGGGATCGGGTGTGAGATTGACGGCTTGACCTTCCCGGAGATGGAGCGAGAGGGAGCAGCCGGTGGCGCAGAAGCCGCAGATGGCATTGGTGGTGGCGTCGGGAGCCAGGGCATGGGGTTGCAGACCTGTGCCGAAGGCTCCCTGGGTTTTGCGCAACTGCTGCGTGAGGCTGCCGTCGAAGTTGCGAAACTTCGTCGCGCGGAGAAGCTTGTCCCGGAATTTGGTCTGCGCGAATTTGAAGCGAATCATAGGATTAGACGACGCCATTCATGCGCGGAGGGGTGACCGCGGAGAAGAAGAGGTAACGTTCCAGCCATTCTCCCACAGACACAAGGAAGATCCCAGCCCAAGCCAAAGAAGGCAGCGCCAACGCGAGAGAAAGAAGAGGAAGGAGAATTCCCCCGAGGAGGGAGGCGCTCAGCCGGGCCATCCCCATCCTCCGCAGGGGCCCGAGCAAGACCCGAGCGCTCCGGATTTCTGGATCCCAGCCGGGCTGACGGGCGGGGTGAACGGTGCGCAACCATTCCCAAGAGAGCTTGCCGAGGGTGGCGGCCACCAGGACCCCGGCGGCCAGGCTGCTGCCTGCGACCCAGCCCGAGGCGGCGGCGGCCAGCCCGACGGTCCCGTAGAAGCGAAGCCCCGTTCGCTCCAAATTCCAGTAGCTCCGCTTGGTGTCGGCATAGACCATGACGGAAGTAAAAACGCCTACCAGCCCGAGAGCAGTGGCGGAAAATCCCGCAATTTTAGTGAAGGGAAGCTGGAGAAGAAGCAGGCCGAGGGCGGTCAGGCCGAGAGGGACCCAGCCACCAAAGGCCAGGATCTCCCGACTGAGCCAGGATTTGCGCCAGCCGAGGAAGGCGCGCCAAGCTTGTAAGGGGCGTCCGAGGTGCAGGACACTGGCACCCACGCCGACCGCACTGAGAAGCGCTGCGGCGCTCCACCACCAAGTCCGGGTCACCGGATCACCCGGACCACCAAAGAGAAGGCTGCCGAGCCAGAGACCGGCAGCGAGCTGGGTCAACGTGAGCATCCAAACCAGAGGCATGTGGGCGTGTTCTGGAGTGAGGTCTCGCTCGTCTGAGGGGCGGGCATCGCTCGGGATGGTCTTTTTGGAATGATAGACGGTGCTCGGTTGGGTGTAGCGGGAGTCAAAGGCTCCGGGGAGCATTTGCAGCTCTCTCTCTGCGCGGGCCACGACTTCGTCTTGCCGGACGATCTTGATTTTGATGGCGCCGTTGGGGCAGGCTTGAACGCAGGCGGGCGCTTCGCCCTCGGAGAGCCGGTCGTGGCACATGTCGCACTTGCGAACGATCCCAAGCGATTGGTTGTATTTCGGGACGTCGTAGGGGCATTTGAAAACACAATATTGGCAGCCGATGCATTGGTCGTCTAGGTGGCGGACGATGCCGGTGTCTTCATCCTTTTCGTAGGCCAGGACCGGGCAGCCATTCGCACAGCCGGGGTCGTTGCAGTGATGGCAAGCGGTGGTGACGGTTTGCTGCCAGGGGCCTTGGTCGTTTTCGCCGTAAAGAATGCCGATGTCTCGCCAGGATTCGGTGTCGTCGAGCCCGTTGAGACTGTGGCAGGCAGTGACGCAGGCCTTGCAACTGGTGCAGGCATCGAGATCGACCTCGAAGGAATACTGCTCTCCCTCTTGGGGGCGGGAGAGAGGGATGAGGTCGCGGTAATACTTTTCTTTGGCCGGGCCCTTGGCGTCGGTGTGCCGTTGGGAGAAGCGTTCGACGGCCGAGAGGGAGCGCTGTCCCGCTAACAAGCGGTCGACGAGTGTGCCAGTGGTTTCATTGCCGGCTGCCTCTGTCAGCTCTGAGATCATCGATCAAGCCGCCAGTGCCGACAGCTGCATTTCGGCGAGCGAGACCAGCTGTTCCATTTCCAGCCGCGTCGTGAACTCAAGGAAGGTTTCTTCACCCTGGCGATTGGCCTGGAAAGCTTGCATGAGGGCGAGGATGCGATGATTGAGCTCTTCTCCGGCAGCCACCGATTTGAAGAGTTGTCGCCCCACTCGTTTGTTCTCGGCGAAGCCACCGCCCACGAAGACGTGGTAGCCTTCTACGGTGTCCTCGCCCTGCTGGACCTTACAAGAGAGCAGGCCAATGTCCCCAATGTAGTGTTGGGCGCAGGAGTGGGGGCAGCCTGTGACATGGATATTAATCGGATGATCAAGCGCGATTCGCTCGTCGAGAAAATCGACCACTTCGATGGCGTGGCTCTTGGTGTCCGCGCTGGAATATTTGCAGTATTTATTGCCGGTACAAGCCGCAACGGCCCCTCGGATGAAGCTGGCTTCGTAGCGCAGGCCGGCCTCGGTCACGGCTTGCTTGGCTGCTTCGATTTTCTCTTCCGGGATGTTGGGGATGAGAAGGTTTTGCCAGACGGTCAGCCGCAGTTCGCCATTGCCATACTCGTCCGCAATGTCCGCGAGGGCCCGGGCTTCGTCTGTCTCGAGGAGGCCAACCGGCACGTGCACTCCGAGATAGTTCATTCCGGGCTGCTTCTGAGGTTGCGCCCCCAAGTGGGAGTGCGCACGCGGCGCTTTCTGCCTGGGGACGAGTAGGTCTGCGTCTTTCTCCGCGTTCAATCGCAGGAAGGGCTGACCGTAAATGGCTTCCGATTCCTGAAGGAATTTCTCAAACCCCCATTCCTTTAGCAGATACACGAGGCGGTTCTTACCGCGGTTAGTCCGATTGCCATTTCGGATGTAACAACGGGAAAGGGCTGCGATGACGGCGACGGATTCCTCTGGAGGACAGAGGATGTCGGACAGCTCTGCGAATTCTTCGTGTCCGGTGACGCCTCCGAGAAGGACCTGGAAGTAAACGCCCGGCTCCGCTTTTCCATGGAGCGGGTGGCCTTCGGGGACCTCGCCAAGCAGGACGGCGCGCAGGCCGATGTCATTGGTGTCTTCGAGTGTCCCGACGAGACCCCCATTGTCGAAGGAGATATTGAACTTTCGAGGGAGATCATAAAACTCGTTTTGGTTAATGATGTAGTGGGCCAGGTCTTGGACGAGAGGCTTGACGTCCAGGAGCTCTTGGGGGTCGAAACCGGTCGTAGGATTGCAGGTGAAATTTCTCAGATTGTCCCCGCCGGAGCCCCGGGAGTGGAGCCCGCAGTCTTGCAGACGCCGCAAGAGTTCGGGGGTGTCTTTGGGCTGGATGATGCGGACTTGAAAATTGTTCCGGGTCGTGATTTGGAGGAAGCCGCTTGCGATGTCGTCGGCGATGGAAGCCAATTCCCGCACTTGGGCTGAAGTGACAAAACCACCCGGAATGCGGAGGCGGCACATGTAACCTTCGTGGACGGGGGCGAGCCAAAAGAGTCCATTCCACTTGAAACGGAATATATCCGGCTTCTCTGGCGGAAGGTCATTTTGGGCGTTTTTGTAGAGCGTGTCGAGCGCGTCGAAGGGATGCTGTTCCTTCTTGATTTTCTCTTCCGGGAGAATTTTCTTTTTCTTGGGCTTGGGACCGGCCTCGGGCTCGGCATCGGCAAAGGTCGTGCCTCCCGCAAGCGGCCCCCCACCAGCCTGACGCTTGAGCACGCCGGTGAAGAAGCCTTCCAGGTATTGCTTCTGTTCTGGGCTGAAGGAGTTCATTAGCTCGTTTTGGTGGGAGAGGATTCTCCCAAGGTCATCATCGTTTCAGAGGCGGAGGGAACTTCGGCGGTTTTCGATGGAAAAATTTCGGAGAAATCCAGTTGGAGAGGACCGCCTCCACGTTGGCGGAGGCCCACGAAGAGACCTTCCAAGTATTCCTTCTGTTCAGCGGTGAAGGAACTCATCTCAATAAACGTCGCGCACATAGCGCTTGGAGGTTTTTAGGTCGTTGACGTAGGCCGCCGCTTCTTCAGGCGTTTTGCCCCCGGCGGTCTCAATGGCGGCATGAAGGGCCTTGTCTACATCCTTGGCCATGCGCTTGGCATCTCCGCAGACAAAGAAGTAGGCTCCCTCCTCCAGCCAGGCCCAAAGCTCTTGGGCGCTCTTGCGCATGAGGTCTTGGACGTAGACTTTCTCGGCCCCATCCCGAGACCAAGCGAGGTCCAGCCGTGCCAAGGAACCATCGGCTTTGGCTGCCTCCAATTGCTCCTGGTAAAGGTAATCGGAGCTTTCGTGAGGATTGCCGAAGAAGAGCCAGTTCTTGCCGGGCGAGTGAGTGGCTTGGCGTTCTTCCAAGAAGGCCCGGAAGGGGGCAATGCCGGTCCCGGGGCCGACCATGATCATGGGCGCCTGCGTGTCGGCGGGGACTTTGAAGTGCTTGTTCGGTTGCACGTAGATGGGAACGGCTCCGTCCTCGGCGATTCGATCAGAGAGAAAGGTCGAGGCGACCCCTTTTCGTTCTCGGCCGTGGGTTTCATAGCCGACCCGGGCGACGGTTAAGTGAACTTCGCCGGGGTGCGCCTTGGAGCTGGAGGAGATGGAGTAGAGGCGGGGGGCCATTTTGCTGAGCAAGCCGACAAATTCTTCGGCACTCCAGCGGGCCTTGGGATATTCTACAAAGAGATCCACGATTTCCCGACCCCAGAGGTAGTCAGCCATTTTTTCCTTATCGTCGAGCAGAGCCGTCAACTCAGCCGAGTCGGCCCGACTGGCGAATTCGATCATCAGCTTGGGCGAGGGCAGGGTGATGGCGTAATCCTCGGTCAGTGCTTGGCGAAGAGTCTTATCACCAATCGGTTCATCACCGGTATAGCCGGCCGCTTGCAGCAGGTCCTCCACATACTGCGGGCAATTGGTCGGGATGACTCCCAGGGCGTCACCCGCTTCGTAAGAGAGCCCGCTATCGCCTAGCTCGATTTCGAAGTGACGCGTGTCCCGGGCGCTTTCTTTGCTGTTGAGTTCTAAATTGGTCTTGAGCTTAGCGGGGAAAGGATTGGACCGACCCCAGGCTTTTTTAGGAGGTGCGGTGGAAGTTTCGGTCTTGGTTCCCGCACCGGTGGTGCTCTCCAATCCGGTTAAGACAGCGCTGAACCATTTGTCGGCCGGTTCCTCGAAATCGGTGTCGCAGTCGACTCGGGCCGCCATGCGGGTGGCCCCCAGTGCTTCCAGGCGACTGTCAAGCTGCTTGCCGAATTCGCAGAAGGTGAGGTAGTTGGTGTCCCCCAGCGCCAGGACGGAAAATTGAAGCTTTTCCATCCGGGGGTGGTCTTCCGCCGAGAGCTTTTCCCAAAATCCGATCGCACTGTCCGGTGGGTCGCCATCCCCCCAAGTGCTCGAGAGCAGCAGCACATGTTCCTTACTGGCTAGATCCACTTCTTCGTGGTCTTCCATTGAGACGACGTTGGCTTGGAAGCCGGAGGCATTCAGCCGCTCACCGAAGCTGTCGGCCAAGGTCTCGGTGTTCCCAGACTGGCTTCCATAGAGCACGACCACTTCCGGTTTCTTGGCGACGGGCTCGGAGGCGCCAAGCGCTTCATTGCCGGAAAACATGCCTGCCAAAAGGCCATTGAGCCATTGACGTTGTTCGGGTGTGAAAGGAGCGGTCTCAGGGATGGACGGGGCAGAGCTCATGTTCGGGGTAGGGGGTCTGGAAAAGACCTGAGGCGGATTTAGTTCAGGCTGCTTTGGCCTTGGCAAGTTGGCTGGGACGGATTTCAGCGCGTTCGGTCAGGAAGCCGATCAGCTGCTGGCGATATTCGAGGTAGCGAGGGTCGTGCAGGATGGTGTGCCGATCGCGAGGCCGTTCGAATTTGATCTCCGCGATTTCACCAATTTCGGCTTCGGGGCCGTTCGTCATGCAAATGACGCGGTCGGCAAGGTAGATGGCTTCATCCACATCGTGCGTCACCATCATGGCGGTGAGTTGCTCCCGATTCCAGAGTTCAATCAGGACTTCCTGGAGGTCGAATTTGGTCAGCTTATCGAGCATGCCAAACGGTTCGTCCAAGAGAAGCATTTTGGGAGCGAGGGCAAAGGCGCGGGCCAAGGCCACGCGCTGCTTCATGCCTTGAGAAAGGGCATCCGGTAGCTTTTCCATGCCTTCGGTTAAACCGACTCGTGATAGGTAGTAGCGCGCGATTTGCTCCCGCTCCGCTTTGCTGGCGTGGTAGTAGACTTGGTTGATGCCGAGCATGACATTGTCAAAGGCGCTCATCCAAGGCAGGAGACAAGGTGACTGGAAGACCACGCCTCGGTCAGGTCCTGCGCCATTGATTTCGCGGTTGTCCACCAGGACGGAACCTTCGGTGATTTCATTGAGGCCGGCGACCATTGAAAGAACGGTCGATTTGCCACAACCTGAGTGGCCAATGATGCAGACAAATTCTCCAGGGTGCATTTTGAAGTTTACGTCCTTAACGATCACGGCGGGACCCTGTGGGGTCTTGTAGGTCTTTCCTAAATTGATGGCTTCGAAGGCTGACATAATAATTGACGTTTAGATGGAAAGGAGAACGGCGACCTCAGGCTTGGCCGACCGCCTTACGCGGCTTTGTTTTCATGCCTTTGAACCAACTGGGCTTGGACATCGAGATGTCGAGCGGCTTGATGTTGGGGAGGGTGACTTCTAGCTGCTCCTCGGCCGATCGGGCTCGCTCTCTTTCGGAGAGGAGAAACTCGATAACTTGGTTACGTCGCTTGCCCATTTCAGGATCAAGTGCCATGGAATCCCGATCGCGAGGGCGGGGGGCATCGTTGATGACGACCGGCCCCAAGGTGGCCTCCGGCCCCATGCTGAGTGGGATCACTCGATCAGCCATGTAGAGTCCTTCATCGACGTCGTTCGTGATGAGTAGAATGGTTTGGCCCTCCGCCTTCCAAATCCCAAGAATCTCATCTTGGATATTGGCCCGGGTGAGAGCGTCGAGAGCACTGAGTGGTTCGTCCAAAAGGAGGACGTTCGGATTCATCGAAAGGGTCCGGGCCACACTGTTGCGTTGCCTCATCCCTCCCGATAGCTCTCCCGGTCGTTTGTGCAGGGCGGGGGTGAGATTGACCCGCTGGATGGCCTGCTGAATGCGGGCCTCTTTTTGAGGGCCGGATTCATCGGGGAAGGCCCGGTTCGTCGCGAGCGCCACATTATCATGCACGTTCAACCACGGGAGCAGGGAGTAGTTTTGAAAGACCAAGCCTCGAGAGGGGTCAGGTCCTTTTACTTCTTTCCCGCCGACCAGGACCTTACCCTTGTCGGGCATGATCATTCCGGCCAGCAGGTTGGTGAGGGTGGTTTTCCCTGTCCCGGAAAACCCGAGGATGGCGACAAACTCTCCCTTATCGAGGGTGAGGTTGATGTCCTTGAGGACTTCGGTCCGGGCGGTGCCAGAGCCGTATCCGACGGACACGTTTTGCAGTTCAATGTAGCTCACGAGAGTTCCATGGTTGAAGTTCGAATTCCGAATGAGTGCCTTAGACTCCGGGCTGCTCTTCGAAGGTGACCAAGCGCTGCATGACCAACATGATCCGGTCGAGTAAGAAGCCGATGCCACCGATGAAGAAGATGGCGACGGTGATCTGAGCAAAACTTTCGATGCGACCGTTCTGATACATGTCCCAGACAAACTTTCCGAGCCCTTGGTTTTGCGCCATCATGTCAGCAGCAATCAAGACCATCCAACCCACTCCGATGGAAACCCGCAATCCGGTAAAGATCAGGGGGAGTGAGGCGGGAAGGACGATTTTCCAGATGCGCTGCATCCAGTTCAGCTTGAGAACTTTAGCCACGTTCAAGTGATCCTTATCCACCGAGGCCACGCCGACGGCGGTGTTGATTAAGGTAGGCCAAAGGGAACAAAGAGTCACCACGCCTGCAGAGCTGAAGAGGGCCCGTTGCCAAATGCTGGTGGGTTCGGGTGATTCAATCCCCCAGGTCGTGATCACGAAGACGATCGGGAACCAAGCCAGAGGAGAGACCGGCTTAAACAGCTGGACGAGAGGGTTGACAGCGATGTTGAAGAGAGGGGAGACACCACAGAGAATGCCGATAGGGATTGCAATGAGCGAGGCGGCAAGGAAACCGACGGCGATGGTGACCACGGAGATGTAAATCTGGTCAAAGAAAGTTTTGTTCCCAAGGTATTCCTTTGAGCGAGCCTCTGCTGCCTTTTCGAGATAGAATTCTGCCCTTTCTGGCTTGGCAAGTGCGCGTTCCTCCAACCCAGTGGCCCGGGTTTCGATGGTTTCCAAAAACTCGGCTTCCTTTTGTTTCTCGATTTCGGCAAACTCGACCATGGATTCCCAAGCAGCCCAGGTTTCAGCGGGGCTGGGGATTTTTTGACTCTCGGTGACCACGATGGCGGCGATACTGTTCCAAGCGATCAGGAACACGGCGAAGGCCAAGATGGGAAGGAAAGTGTTGAGCGCTATGGCTTTGAGCTGTTTCGCTGGCTCATCGCGTCCGATGAGGCGGGCAATGGGGCTGAAGTAGCCGAGTCCCAGCTTATCGCAGACGTGGGCGACCTTGTTCGGGTTGTATTTGAATCCCTTTTTTGGCTTCGAGGGCAAAGGCGTCGGGGGAACGGAGGAGGCGCTCAGGGTGCTATCGGTGGCTGGTGTGCTCATGAGTCGGTTTGGCTTTGGTGAAACGTGGGAGAGAGTGCCGCCGCCCACGGTGGGCGGCGGCGGTTTCAGGTGAGGTAGGGGCTTATTTCAGGCCAATCTCAAACCTTTTGATGTAGTCGTTCGGCTTGGCGCCGTCATATTCGAGCCCGTCGATGAAATCAGTCGTGGCGGGCTTGTAACCGCCGTCTTCCACGGCAGCGTAAGCCAACTTGAAGTCTTCCTTGGTGAAATGACCATCGTCGATTAGTTCTTCGACGGCCTTCATATACACTTCCGGCACGTAAATTTTCTTAGCGGTTTCAGCGAACCACTCATCCGACTTTTGCTCTTCGATCTGACCCCAGCGGATCATTTGAGTGAGGAACCACACGCAATCGCTGTAGTAAGGGTAGGAGGCGTTGTAGCGGAAGAAGACGTTGAAGTCAGGCATGTCGCGGATATCGACACCCGGCTCGAATTCGAAGGTGCCGGTCATGGAGTTGCGGATCACCTCGTAGGGAGCTCCCACATACTGAGGCTCCGAGAGGATTTTGGCAGCTTCGTCACGGTTTTCGAAGCTTTCATCGAGCCAGTATCCGGCCCGAATGAGCGCCTTGGTGACAGCGATCCAAGTGTTGGGATTCTCCTCTCCCCAACCCTTGGTGACTCCGAAGACCTTTTCAGGATTGTTCTTCCAGATGTCGTAGTTGGTGGTAACAGGCACACCAATCTTCTTGGACACGGCCACTTGATTCCAAGGTTCGCCCACGCAGTAACCGACGATGGTGCCGGCTTCGAGCGTCTGAGGCATTTGAGGTGGGGGCGTCACGGAGAGTTCTACATCCCCATTCAAAAATCCGGCGACGTCCGATTGGCCCGTGCTGGGGTCGAAGTAGAAGCCAGGATTGATGCCGCTGGCAGCCAGCCAGTAGCGGATTTCGTAGTTATGGGTCGAAACCGGGAAGACCATTCCCATTTTGAGCTTGTTGCCACCGGCGAGGGCCTTGTCGACAATGGGCTTGAGGGAGTCAGCGGGGATGGGGTGGACGGGCTTGCCATCTTCTCCCATGGTCACGTTGGGCTTCATTTCGGACCAAATTTGGTTCGAGACGGTGATGCCATTGCCGTTGTAGTCGAGGCTGTAGGCGGTCACGACCTCTGCTTGGGTGCCGAAGCCGATGGTGGCCCCGATGGGCTGACCAGCCAGCATATGAGCGCCATCAAGGTCACCGTTGATGACGCGATTAAGCAGCTCTTTCCAGTTGCCCTGGGCTTCTAGTTCCACGGTCAGGAGTTCGTCATCGAAGTAGCCTTTCTCTTTGGCAATCACGATGGGCGCACAGTCAGTCAGCTTGATGAAGCCGAATTTGAGTGTGTCTTTTTCCACGTCGAGCAAGTCGGCATGGGCGGACCCTGCGAGAGTGGCCATCAGGCCGACTCCGAGAGCGAGTTTGGTTAGACGAGTTGGTTTCATTGGGTGTGTATTTTTGGTCTTGAAGTCACAGGGGGTTAAAGTGCTGGAGTCCCGGTCTAGGCCGCGACCTTGAGGAGTCCGACGGATTCTTCGTAGAGCTCTTCCCGGAAGAGGGAGGCGGGCCGGGTGGGGGCGGGGTGCTCGGTCGGAAGCACCTCGTAGCGAGAAAGTTGCTGATTCAGCCAGAACGACTGTTCCTTCGATGGGCGATTGATCGAGCCCCCATGGAAAAGATGGAAGCCCGGGATGTCCCGGCTGTGGCCCTGGCCGCAAAAGACCGGGGAAAAGAGGCTGTTGGCAATCCACTCTGCCGGGCAATTCAGGTATTCCTGGCGGCTGAGCAGGCTGACCATTTCTTTCTTGCGAAAATCGGGATCGTCGCACAGCTGGCAAGCTTCTAGAATGGCCGCCCCCATGGCCGCGCAGTCAGCTGGGTGGTCCCGGTAGTGTTCCTCTTTCAGGACAAAAGCCTTCTCGGGGTGCATGGGGAAAACCTCCGAGGTGGCGTGGAGGAGCCAGCCATTCCCTTCCAAGATGGCTTGGGTATTCCAAGGTTCCCCCACGCAGTAGCCATCTAAATGGCCAGAGGCCAAGCTGCGCGCCATCAGCATAGGCGGGACCACCACGATGTGAACATGTTCCTCGTTTTTCAGTCCGACCTTTTGCAGCCACTGCCGCAAAACAAGGTGGTGGGTGGAAAAAGGATGGACGGCACCAAACACGAGCGGGCCGAGGCCCCGCTTGGATTCAAGAAGCGGCTTGATGTCTTCACCACTCCGCACGCCTTCTTCCCAAAGTTGATTCGAGAGAGTGATCCCGTCGCCGTGGGTGTTGAGCAAAAGACCAGTCAGACAGGGCTTTTTGAGGCAGCCGATGCCGTTAGCAAGAGCAAAGAGAAGGCCGGAAAGAGCATGCGCCCCATCCAGCTCCCCGTAAACAAGCTTGTCTCGAACCGTTGCCCAGCCGGGTTGCTTCGCGAGAGCGACGGAAACACCGTATTTTTGGAAAAGCCCCAGTTCGCTGGCAACCACCAAAGGCGCACAATCGACCAGCGGAACAAATCCAATCCGGAAAGTCTCAGATGCCGATAGCGAGATGGGAAAGCGATCTGACACGACCATAAGCTACCACCCAGCGTCTCGGAATCTTGTCTTTGGCCTTGTTTGTGCTGGCAACATTCTCATCGACTGCATGAATTTCATTCATAGAGTGACCTTTTCCAAATGGAGACACCCGATCTACGACAACTGAAAGCCTTCGTGGCTGCTGCCCGGACCCAAAGTTTCACCAAAGCCGCCGAGCACCTCTTTCTCACCCAGAGCGCGGTCAGTCATTCGCTCCGTTCGCTGGAGGATCAACTGGATGCGAAACTCCTGCGTCGCGAGGGCCGCGGCGTCTCGCTCACGCCTGAGGGGGAATACTTTTTACCGAGAGCCGAGCAAATTCTGAGAGACTTGGCTGTGGCTTCCCGGGAGGTGGGTCGCATGCGGGAATGGGAGCTGCCGCGGGCGCAGATTGGCACCTCCATGTCTCTTTGCCAGCACGTTTTACCGAGCGTGCTCCGCGAGTTTCGTGAAAGCTTTCCCAAATGCGAAATTCAGATCTCGGCTCGCGATACTCCGGCGCTCATTGGTCTTTTGGAGCGGTCTGAAATCGACCTGGCGATCGGCATCGATATGGAGGTCCCGGACCACCTGGAAAAACGAGTCCTCTTCACCGATGAACTTGGCTTTCTCATGTCGCCGCAGCATCCGTGGGTGGAAAAAGCAGAGATCGACGCCTCTGATCTGACCTCCCAAATGATCGTGACCTACGGGGGCCGCAGCGTCACCCAGCGGCTCTTTGAAAGTTACCTGACCCGCCTTGGGCTAGGACTGGAAAAAGTTCTCGAGATCAGCAACATGGATGCCATCAAGCAGATGGCCATCATCGACTACGGGGTCGGGGTGGTCCCCCAGTGGATCGCGCAAGCCGAGCTCCGGTCGGGCTTGCTTGCTTTCCGACCGATTAGCCAATCCTCTCCTCTCCAGAGAACCTGGGTGGCCTACCTCCATAAGGAAAGGCCCTTGAGTCTGGCTCATGAGATTCTGGTAGGGATCTTCGAGAGTGTGGGGCAGGCGCTCGCCTTACCCGATCCTGAGTGGGTAGTGAGCAATCCCTGCCACGTTCCCAGTGCCGTTCCTACAAAAAAGAAGCGCGCCCGGAAAACCAGACGCGCTTCGCGCACAACCGAAGGATCGAAATCCTCTTAGAATTTGTAGTTCAGCTCAATGCTGAAGCGAGTGGTGTCGCCAGGGACGGTGTTGTTGGCCGCGGTGTCGGCGTCGTAGTAGGCATACTTGGCTAAGACCACCACATCGAAGATCTTCTTCGATAGGACAAAGTCGATTTCTTGACCATAGTCGATGCCACCTGTCTCGGAGGTGAAATAGTGGTAAGCGGTTTTGAAGTTGATGCCAAAAGGAAGCTTGGCTCCCGCGTAGACATAGAAGTCTTCCAAGCCCGTGCCAGGAGTGTTCAAGAAGCGGTCGGCGAAACCATTGAACTTGTGGTTGGTTCCCAGCGGGAAGTTGAAGCCGACGCCGTTGTCACTGCCGAGAGACTCGTAGCCGACCCCGAGGGAGTATCCTTTGTAGGCCACTCCACCCGTCACGTGGTAGTAGAGCGTCTCGTAGTCGAGTGTTGAGTTGGAGGCTTCGGTCTGGTAGGCGATTTCCCCGTAGTAGGGAAGACTGAAATCGTCATCGATCTTATAACTGCCGGCCAGACTGATGCCGTAGGAATTGCTGGACTGGCCACGGGCAGGAACGCTGTCTTCGCCCAAGTCCATGAAGTAGGCATAGCCGACAAGTTTTCCGAGAGGCGTTTTGTAAGCCGCATTGAAAAGCTGGATGTTGGCATCCTCGAAGGCCTGCGTGTTGCCGCCACCGAAGGGAGCTTCGCTACCGAAAATCCGGTTGACTTGGTAGAAGTAACCGTAGGTCAAGGTCAGGTCGTCGATGGGGGAGTAAGTAGCCGTTCCACCGTCGAAGGTCTGCATATTTTGACGCCAAGCGACACCGCCCACATAGCGCTGGCCGTCGAGAACGAAAGCTTGGCGACCCACTTTGACGCTTGCGCCACTCTTCTTGTAGGCGATCCAGAGTTGATTCAACTCGTGAGACTCAGGGTCGGCGATGGGGGCTTTGGGAGGAAGTTCTCCATGAACGCCAGCTGCGTTGTAGCTGGTGCGATCTGCGGTCACGGTTCCTTCATATTCTGCGTAAGCGGTCAGGCCGTAGCTGTTGTCGAAAAGCAGGCCGAGTCGACCTCGGAGGGTGAAGGCGTCGGAATCCCCACCAGGCCAGGCTGCGGTGTTGATGTCGGCGTATTCATAACGAGCCCGAAGATCGATTTTGGGGGTGAAGTAGTCGGTGAAGGCCGGTTCGACCGCTGGAAGAGGTTCGATGATCGGGTCTTCGCCCGCGTGGGCTGCTGTTCCCGCCAAAGCGAGCCCCAGCAGCGTGGTGGAAAGGTAGTTGGTTAGTTTCATGGTTGGATTCTTAATTGGAGCCAAAACAGCCCGATGCGGTCGCTTTTACCGTCTTCTCGATGAATTTGCCTCATTATTGAAAGGGGCTTTTGCCAAAAATCCTCATCTGAACTATGAACGCGGTTCATCTTTGCAATGGATTCCCGGCAGAATTTCGCCGATTCTACCCACAATCTGAGAGGGTGCCGGGACCGATTGCTATGACAAAGAAAGTTGTGATCCATCACCTTTTCCTCTCACCGGGACACAATTTCCAGGGTCGCCACGGAAAGTCGCCTGGAGACAGTCCCATCATCGCCAAGGACGCCCTTCACTGCCTGGCTGGTCGGGGCATTGAGGGGGACCGCTTTTTTGACCACCGTCCGGACTTCAAAGGGCAAATCACCTTTTTTGACCTGAAAGTGCATCAGGCCCTGGAAGCCCACTTGGGCCGCTCCTTCCTGCCCTCGGCCTATCGCCGGAATGTAGTCGTCGAGGGCCTGGAGCTTCTGACTTGGATCGGAAAAACCTTTCGAATGGGTGGGGTCGTTTTCGAAGGGACCGAGGAGGCACGCCCCTGCTACTGGATGAATACCGCTTGCGGAGAGGGCGCGGAAGAATGGCTGCGAGGTCGCGGAGGGCTTCGAGCGCGCATCGTCAATTCCGGCTTCTTGGAGAGAGGCCAAGTGCAGATTTCTGAAATTTCCTCAGGACCTAAGGGGGCCTCCGTCGGCTAAAGGTCTTTTTTCAAAGGATCTCTGAAAAATCAAAGCGCAGGAAAGTGTAAGGACTGCTCTGCGACCCCCTCGTAAGCAACCCGGTTTTGGCGGCCAAGCTTCCTCTGGACTCGCTCGAGAAGGTAAGCGGATTCAAACCCCCACCCCCCAACAACAAATGACCAAAAACCACCTCTGCGCTTCTTTCTGGATTGTTTTTTCCCTCTCCGGGTTGGCTCAGGCCGGCACTTCTCTCGTCGATCGAGAAGCCACACCTGAAACGGTCCGTTTCTACAACAACCTAAAACAGGTGGCCAAAGAGCACCTTTTATACGGGCAATATCGAGCTTACACTTACGGAAAGCACACGGAGTCCCAAGAGATCAGGAACTCTCAGCCAAAGTTCGACCAGACCGACACCAAGGACTTGGTCGGACAGCATCCTGCCGTGGTGGAGCTTGGCCTCCACAAGCCAGAATACTACCCTTACTGGAGCAAGCTCGTTCCAGAACTGCATCGAAGGGGAGTGGTCATCAGCCTGAGCTCGCACTCACGGAATCCAGACCTTGAGATTCCCTACAATCATTCTCATAAGGACAACCGGGGGGATCCTGTGACCAAGGTTTTGGACCGCGACAGCCAAGACCACAAAGCCTACCTCGAGACTTTGCGAAGCTACGGCGACTTCATCAAGGGGCTCAAAGACGAGCAAGGCAATCCCATACCAGTGCTCTTGCGCCTGTATCACGAACATACCGGAGGCTGGTTTTGGTGGGGCACCAAAACCTGCACGCCCGAGCAATACAATGAGCTATGGAAGATGACTGTCCACTTTTTCAAAGACGAGATGGATCTCCACAATCTGATTTATGTCCTATCGCCTAGCAAGCCGACTACGGTCGAAAAGTATCTCTCTCGGTTTCCTGGCCCCGAGTATGTCGATGTGATTGGGTTCGACTGCTATGCCCCGATTGGTTTACCGGAAACCATGCTGGCCTGTGCCCAAACGGTCACGCAGCTGGCAAGGGAATATGATAAAGTGGCGGCAATTACAGAGTTTGGTTTCAAAAATGGATTCAGCACGACAACCAGCGCTTCTTTTTACACCGAGATATTTTTAGAGAATATCAAAACCGACCCTATGGCTCATGAGGTGGCCTTTGCCCTTACCTGGTTTGGTCGTAAGCCAGGAGGGGATGAGAATCCGCACAACTGGAGTCCTTATCCAGATGAGCCGACCTCAAAACATGTCTTTCCAGATTTTGAAAACTTTCACCAAGATCCGTGGACAGTTTTTGAAGGTGATCTCCCGAATCTTTATCGAGAGCTTCCCGAGTAGCGCTTGCGGGCCTAGCAATTCAGGTTTGCGGACTCTCACTTGATGGAGCAATTTGCGCGTAATTTTTACACAGGAAAGCGCAGGAGCTACAAGACAGAAGTGAAGAGGCAGGCTAGGGGGAGAGATGCCCCCTCTACCACTTCATGATTCATCCATTGTCGTCATCGGCGGCACAACGGGCCTTGGCCTTTCTTCGGCCCTCGCGTTTATACGTGCCGGTGCCAGCGTGGTTGTGGTTGGTCGCAACCCGGAAAGTGCCGAGAAGGCACAAGCCGAGCTGGCAACGGTCGATCCCGAGCGCTGCCTCGCGATCTCTGGTGATGCCGTCGACCCGGCAACGACGCCGAAGGCGATTGACGCCTGTCTGGAGAAATTCGGCAGCTTCGAGGGGCTCTACCATGTGGCCGGCGGGAGTGGCCGTCGTTTTGGAGATGGTCCTCTGCACGAGGTGACCGATGAAGGGATCGATTTCACTTTGGACCTTAACTTGAAATCATTGATTCTGAGTAATCGGGCTGCGATCAAAGTCTTCCTGGAGCGAAAGACCGCAGGCCGGATTCTGAATATGGGCTCGGTCCTTGGTTATTCTCCGTCGCCGCGTTATTTCTCCACCCATATTTATGCTGCTGCCAAGTCGGCCATCATCGGTTTTACCAAATCGATTGCCGCGTATTATGCGCAGGAGAATATCCGTTGTAATGTGATCGCTCCCGCGCTGGTGGAAACGCCGATGGCCCAACGAGCCGCGCAGGATGACGTTATCCAGGATTTTATTAAAACGAAGCAACCGCTGGATGGAGGGCGGATCGGTTGCCCGGAAGACCTCGATGGGCTGGCAAGCTATCTTTTATCTCCTGAGAGTTGCTTTGTCACCGGGCAGGTCATCGCCGTTGATGGCGGGTGGACGGTATCGGAGGGCCAATTTTAAGGACGTCTCCTATGACGAAGGATTACACGAGCTTGCTACCCCTGATTGAGGGAGCTTTGCCAAAGCTTACCGAGCTTCATACGATACTGGGCTTTGACGCAACGGTCGATGTAATTTGCAAGCCAGTGGAAACCCGCGGGGGCAGCGGCAGCGCGTTCGAACCTTTTGCGACCTTGCGTGATTTCGGGCAACGCGTTGTCGATGCCGATGGGAAGAGCGCGCTGATCGAAATTGTAAAAGAATTAGAGAAAATCGGCGGCAATGGCCCGATTATGGCCAATGCGCTTTCCCAGTCAGGAGTGGGTATCGACTACATTGGCCCGCTCGGCACTCCAGGGCTACATCCGGCCTACACGGACTTCGCTCAAAGGATCAGTGTTCACTCGGTAGCTGAGCCTGCCGTGACACATGCTTTGGAATTTTCGAACGGAAAGCTCATGCTCTCGACGATCTCGAATTATGAGGCGGTGACCGCTACTGCGATCGAAGGAGTTATTGGAAAGAGTGCTTTGATCGATAAAGTCGGACTGACCCGGCTCTGTTGCTTCCTCAACTGGACCTGCCTGCCCGAGCTGGAGTCGATCATGGCTTGGTTTCTGAAGGATCTTTTACCGGCGGTCGGCAAAGAAGCGGAACGCATTTTCTTTTTTGATCTGGCCGATCCATCGATGCGCTCCGACGAGGACCTGCGACGCGTCCTCGGGCTGATCGGAAAGTTTGAAGCCTTTGGCCAGGTTGTGCTTGGGATGAATTTGAATGAGGCGCAGCAAGTGGCCCGCGCTTTTTCCATTCCCGAGCCAAGCTCCGATGCGGACTCGCTCTGTTCTGCGCTTGAAGCGATTCG
>JBCCJK010000027.1 GCA_039027815.1 Verrucomicrobiota bacterium | reverse complement strand
GCGGGGAAGGAAGAGCCGGAGTCTTTCGAGCCAGCCCTGCGTTGCTCCTCGGTTAGGGTGCCTGTACCGCGCCCTCGTCGCGCCTTGGTCTGGCCCGAAATCCACTCGGCCATTCTACCAGCCAATTCTGCAGCTTGGTATGACACCTTGAGGTGGGATCTTTTCTTTCGGCTAGCGTTCCAGGTGGAGCGTCCGACCCCCGAGGAAGGCTTCCAAGGTCAGCTGTCGTGGGGCAAGGGCCACCCGGACGGCGCCGGTTTCATTTTGGGCAAAAAGGGGGATGCCTCTCTCTTTGAGGGCCGTTTTCAGGCGGTCGGGGATTTGTTCTTCTGAGGGAAACTCCCGATGGGTCGCGATGACGGCTCGGGGTTGGGCGGCCTCCAGGAATTCGGTCAAAGCGGAAGGGGCGCTCCCATGGCGGCCCAGGATCAAGAGGTCGCAGCGAAGATCGGTGCCCTTTTCAAGGAGCGTCTTCTCGGTGGCGAAGCCGGCATCGCTCATGAGGAGAATTCGCCAGCCAAGGGCTTCGGTCCGAAGCACGAGGCAATTGTCGTCCGCTCTCCGGGGCAAGGCCGCGCGAGAGGGATGGAGGACTTCCAGACGGAGGTGGGAATCAATCCGGAAGCCATCTCCATCGGCGATGCGCGCACTCCCGGCCTCACGGAGAAAGGGGCTCGCCTCGAGTGCTTGCCACGCTGGAGAGAGACTTTTGGCGGGATTCAAGAGAAGCCGGTCAGGGGGGGAGCTTTCGAGAAGTGGGGAGGCGCCGCCGACGTGATTGATGTCGCCATGGGTCAGGATCATCCAGGACGTTTTGGGGGGCAGACGGGATTCCAGCCAAGGCAGGAGAAAGCGCTGGCCATCGCTGGCCCGGCCGCTGTCGATGAGCAGTCGATTGCCAAGAGCCGTTTCAAAAGCGAGCGCCTGCCCCCAAGCGGCGTCGAAGCAGACCAGCTCGACCGGGGCCTCGGGTCCTCTTTTCACTTGGAAGTAGGCTCCAGGAAGTTGCGAGGCGGTTTGGACGGTGGCTGTCAGGGCGTAGGCGGTCAGGAGGGAGAGGTGGTTGGGGGCGATGGCCAACCAGCCGAGTCCGAGAAGGCTGAAGCCTAGGGAAAGGATGGCGCAGAAAATCAGGACGAAGGCGCCCAAAATCAAAAACGGATTCAGCAAGAGAGCCGCCACCGAGACCAACTGGAAATGCCACAAGGTGAGAAAGACGGAGCCCAGCCAGGCCGCCAGAGAGACCGCGAAAGCGTCGCCCAGAAAGTGAAGGGCGCGGTAGGACAGCCGCATCAAGGGCGTGCGGAGGCGGGGTGGGATGAAGGCATCGGGTTGGCAGCGGGCGCGAAAGCTCCGCGAGAGCGGTGGGGCGATCCAGCTGATGGACGACAAGACCAGGAAGGAGAATTGGAAGCCGAGTTGGAAAAGTTGCTGCGGCTGCAGACCGAGGATGAGGAGCCCGGCCAGGGCCAGCAGATTGAAAGGATGACTTTCGCGTAGGCGGAGGGTGCCCAGGAGAAAGAAAGAGATCATGATCGACGCCCGAAAAGCGGGGGGCTCCAGTCCGGTGATGAAGGCATAGAGAAACGAGGTGGGAATGGCGAGGGCAATGACGACGCGGCGCCCCGCGCCGAAAGACCGGGCCAGAAAACCGACCGCGGCCGCCGCCAGACCGATGTGGAGGCCACTCACGGCAAAGAGGTGGAGCGCGCCACTTTTGCGGAAGGCTTCAAAATCGTCCGGGTCGGCCTCTTCCGATTGTCCTAAAGCCACCGAGCGAATGATGGCGACATACCGCGGATGGTCTTCGATCCCTCGCGAAAGCACCTGGGAAAGCCATTCCCGCGCTCGTTCGGCCAAGCGGGCAAAGAGCGCCCTGTTCCCACTCGGCCCCACGAGAGAGACTTGGCTCCAGGGTTCCAGGCGGAGTTGAAAGTGGAGGTTCTTCCGTGCCAGGTAGGCCCGGTAGTCAAACTCCCCCGGATTGCGTGGCGGAGAAAAGGAGCGGAGGGTGGCGGAAACAGAAAGGGTTTGGCCGAGTTCGAGGTCTTCTTCGGGCCAAGCGTAGGCCACCCGGATGAAGTGGGTGCCCGGAAGATTGGTCAGCTTGGCCGCTGGAAAATCGAGAACATAGGTCTCGCCTGCGCGGGTGCTCCATCGGTCGACGACCCGGCCCTCCCCTTCGAGAGTGGCTGGGCCCTTCTGAAGATGCTTGGTCACGGCCGGGCTGGCGAAGCGCTCGAGCTGATGGCTTTGGAGCGCCGCGAAAAAGAAGAAGGCAAAGAGGGTGGACGTGCCGGGCAGGGGCTGAAGAAATCGGAAAATCAAGAGGGTGCCCAGGAGCAAAAGCCAGGTCAGGGCCTGGGCCTTCCAAAGATCGGCTAGCCAAATCCCCGCGATCGCCGCCAAGAAGGGCAGCACAAGGGGACAACGGGAAAACCGTTTCAGAGGGCTGGACTTGGCTGACTCGCTCAGGCGTCGGGCCGCGGGGGGGAGACGAAGGTTTCCTCCTCCTCTTCCGCCGGGACCGCAGGTTCCACCGGCAGCGGCGTCGGGCTGGCTGCAGGTTCGGTCTTGCGGATCTCGTGCAACTTGTGGGTGGCATTGGCGGAAAAACGGGTCTCGGGAAATTGCTCAATGACAAACTCCAAAAGCTCGATCGCTTTGGCGCTGTCTCCCTTTTCCTCGAGGTAGAGTTCCTCCAATCGAAAGAGAAAGAAGGCGGCGTCCTCAGGGCCCCATTCCCGTCCATCGAGGACCTCTTCGAAGGTGGCTATGGCGGCATCGGGATCGGCCAGCTTGTCGAGCTGGATTTTTGCGATTTCGATAACGGGCACCCGATCCTCAGGATGCTTTTGAGAGAGCTTGCGGAACTCGCTGATGGCCGTGTCGTAGTCGCCTTGCGCCACCAGCACCCTGGCCCGCTGGGTCTCGTCCAGCTCGACCTGCTCGCCAGAATCATAGAGCATGTCATTGACCTTGTTGATGAGGGCAGGCAGGACCCAGATGAGGAAGGCCGCCCCGAGCAGAAGGCCTCCGCCCACAAAGACGAGCAAACTCCGACCGAGGGCGTCTCCCTCTTTGGCCACCGACGGGGGCTCCCCCGCCTGTGCGAAAATCCCTAGACAATCTGGCAAAAGTTCCAAAATCATGGTGAGCGAAAATCGAGTGCCCCTACAGATACTAAAAGATTGATGCGAGGGAAGAAGGAAATTTGTGATCGATGAGCGAGCCCGAGCCTGAGAGCCCCCAGGGTAAGGGCGCCCACTCTGAACAAGGCAGCCAAGGCCCCCCGCCCGCCAAAAAAACCAAGCTGCCTTCCCGCAAAAAGACCAAGCCGCTCGCGCCCAAAGAAAAGACCAAGCTGCCGCCTAAGAAAAAGCCATCCGCCCAAGCCCCCACCAAGAAGCTCCCCCCTAAAACACGACCCAAATCGGCGAGCTTGCCCCAAGCGATTCTCCCGGAGCGAAAAAAGCCAACCAAGCCCCCGGAGGCGGAAGACCAAGAAGCCTCCGCCAGCGAGGCCTCCTCTAAGAAGGAGGGGCCAGCGATTTCGGAAGTCTCGGAAAAAGAAGAGGGCAGAGCCGAAGTGGCGGAGGAGGAGGCTCAGCTCACTGAGCTTTTTGCCGAGAAGGCGGCAGCTTGGGCAGGTCGACATGGGCGCTGGGTGGCGCTTGGCATCAGCCTCCTGACCGCATTCATCTGGAATGAGCAGCGTCGGAATCGATTGGCAGTGGAGTTTTTGGACGAGGCGATCTTTCCCTTCGCCGAAAAGACGAAGGAAAACCCCGTCGACTCCTTGTCCCCGGCGGAGAGGCTCGCCTTCGAGTTCTTGACGAGCCGCTCTGGGAGAGAACGAGCCGGCCGCTTCCTGCAAGAGAGTAGCGAGCAGATCGAAGCGGTTTTAGAAATTGAGGATCTCTTGGAGCAATGGGGCCCCTTTGACTGGGTGGGACGCTTCGGAAAGGACCGGCAGGGAGCCGAATTGTTCTTGGCTTACGGAGAGTTTCAAGAAGCTCGCCATCCCCTTTGGATTCGCGTGCTGACTGAATTCTCGGAACCGGTAATCGACCCGCTGCCGACCCGATCGTTCCTGGCGAGGGATTTTCAAAGGCTTTTGGCCGGCGACTCGACCCAGCAACAGCCGGTGGCCGCTCTCGCGAAGCCTCTCCCGGGTGGTCTGCTCGGTTTCAAAGATGACTCGCTCTCGTCTACCCAGGCCACCACCTTGCCTTCGTTGGAGGTAGGGAAAGTGGCCGCATTTCTTTCGACTTGGCAGCCTGTCTGGCTCGTCGGGCGGTCGGCCAAGGGTCCGGGCGGCCGAGTAAAAGAGCTGATCATTGAGGAAATCCAAGTCGGCTGGGAGCGAGGGGATTAGGTGCCCTCCGTCTTCTGTAAGTCGTTAAAAAACAGAAAATTCCCGATTTTAAAAAATTTTTCCCGCGCGCTTGACTTGTGAGCGGCGTCTGTGCAGACTCTTGCGAAACCACTTGCGGGCATAGCATAGTGGTAATGCTCCAGCCTTCCAAGCTGGCCAGACGGGTTCGATTCCCGTTGCCCGCTCTGAATCTCATCCAACTACCGAAATGAAAACCATCCTATCCCTCGCGCTCATTTTCTTCGGGGCCACCAGCATTTCGCTCGCTCAGCTCACCACAGCCCAGCAACAGCGTCTCAATCAGTTGCAGCAAGCGATTAACAACGCCCCCGCCAATGCCGCCCAACTTCTGGGAGACTTTTTGGCAGAACCGGGGAATGCTTCGATCGCTACCGAAGCCACTGCGATTGCTATTGAAACGGCAGGAATCGATAACGCGAACGACGTGGCAAGTTTTGTGACGACCGTCGTCGAAAACAACCGGAGCCTGGTCGTTCTCATCGTGGCCGGTGCGATCCAAGCCGTCCCCTCCTCAGCTTCCGCCCTCCTCACGGCTGCGACCACGGGAGCCATCAACGCCGGGGAGGAATTAACAGTTGAAGAGGTGGCTGATATTGAGGTGTTGGTCCAAACCGAAGAGAACCGCCAAACTGAATTGGAAAGCGATCCTGAGGTTCAGACTGCCATCAACGGCGAAACGGGCGCCTAATCCAAAATTTCCCTCCTTTCTCCCTCGAAACACTATGAAAAAACCTGCTCTTGTTCTTGCTTCCTTTTTCGCTCTTGGCGGTTCAACCTTCGGACAGGCCCTCATGAGCGTCTTGCCTTACGATTCGGACATCGAAGTCTCTGTCCCCATTCAGTTCCGTGCCGGTCTCCGGGTTGGTTACGACACCAACGTCAATTCTTCCACCAACAACGAGGTCGATAGCACCTACATTTCCGGAAGCATGGGTGCCTCTTACGGCTACATTTCCGGCCGCAACGCCATCACGCTCGACCTTGGTGCTGGCGTCACCACCTATCCGGACCAAGCTTCTGGCTTGGAAGACTCTTTCTACAATGCCCGGGGAGAACTGCGTTTGACCCATCGCCTGACGGAGCGTGCTACCCTCTCGAACCTTACCTACGTCGCTTACGAGTTCGAAAGTGATAACGTCGAGAGCGAGAGCCTCAACCGTCGGACCGATCAGTATCTCTTCTTCCGGAATCGCTCGGCGGTCGACTACGTCTGGACGCCTTATCTGTCCACCACCACTTCCTACACCATCAGCGGTCTTGACTATGATGACGCGCTCTCCTCAGCCTCTGAAGATCGCCTGACGCATATTTTTGCTCACATCTTTCGAGTCGCGGTGACCGAACGGTCTGACGCGCTCATTGAGGGACGCTTCAAGTATACCGATTACGATACCAACCCTAACGATTCCCTTTCCTACTTCGGTCTTTTGGGTTGGGATTGGAAGTTTGCTGAGCTGAGCCGTCTCACGGCGCGGGTGGGTGCCGAATTCCGGGATGCAGATGTGACCGGGGAACGGACGGCTCCCTACGCTTCTTTGGGCCTGACCCACAGCTTGACCGAAGCGTGGTCGGTCTCGTGGTTGAATCGTTTGGCACTTGAGGATTCTGAAGCCGCTGGGACCAATAACTACACTTTCCGGACCAACCTCCGCACTTCCTACGCCATTTCCGATCGGGTCACCACCTTCGCGAACATCGTTTACCGATTCTCTGACTTCCAAGACGGAGTGGCAGGGGCTGTGGAGTCCGACGAAAGCGGATTCATTTTCGGTTCAGGGATCACCTATGCCATCAATCCGAACTGGTCGGTCGACGCTACCTACTACTTTAACTTGATCGATAGCTCACGGAATTTCCGCGACTTCGAGAGGAATCGCTTCGCTGTCGGCTTCTCCGCTCAATTCTAAGCAAAATACTTTGAATACAAGGGCTCCCGGAGTTTCTCAACTTCGGGAGCCTTTTTTGTCTCGGGCAACGCCTTCCTTTTCGAAAGACCACCCTTCCACCTCTCTTTGATATGAACAAAGGACAGAACGGCAATTCAGATAACAACCTTCAGGCCGTCGAATACTGGCAAGTGATCAAAAATCGCTACGGCGTCATTCTGCTGACCTTCCTTTTGGTCTTCATGACGGCGGCCGTCATCACCCACATTCTCCCGGAAAAGTTCCCGGGCCGAGTGGTGTTGGAGATCGAACAACCGATCTCTGAAATGTCGGTCATCGACCCCAACCAGGTCAGCAACCAGGTCTTTGCGTCCCGGCAGTTTCTGGAAACCCAATTCGAGATCATCTCTTCTAAGATGACTTTGTATAAGGTGGTGGACCAACTCAATCTGGCGGAGGAGTGGGATCTGCCAAACGCTACCGCTGCCTTTGGGGTCCTACGCAAAAACCTCAGCACGGAGCCAATCCGTGGGACCGATCTCATCGAGATCGAGTATCTCGACACGGACCGAGGGATGGCCAGTCGGATTGCGAACGCCATCGGCGAGACCTACAAGGAGCGCCGTTTGGAGGGAGAGACCAAACGGATGAAGGCGGCGGTGGAAGCGCTTGATGACCAACTTCGTCAGCAGGAGGAAAAGGTGGCGGCCGCGCGCATCAAGATGCACTCCATCATGAAGGATTACCGCATCGTCGATTTGAGCGCGGGCAACCCCATGATGAGCGATGGAGAGCCCATTTCCGGAAAACAAAGCACCTTCCAACAGTCTCTGCGCAACCTCCAAGACAAAGAAGACCTCATCAATGAGATCACCACTCAGATCAACACGCTCTCGAATCTGGAAGGGGAGGAACTGATCCGTTCGGCCGCCTCCTTGGACATCCAGGACGACACCATTCGGCGCCTCTTCCCCGAATACCAGCAGCTCATCCTAGCCGAGCAGGAGGCCCTCGAAGTGGGCTTGGGGCGCCGCCACCCCACCGTCCAAGGCATTCGCAGGCAGTTGGCGACGACCCGTGATCTCCTCTCGGAGGGAGTCGACAGCGTGAAGAAAAACCTACAAACGCAGCTCGAAATTGCCCAAGAAAATTTCGCCAAGCTCGAGGACTCGCATGACCGACGAGAGGAGGAGGTGCTCGCAGAGCGGGTCACCACCATTTCCTACACCGATGCCAAACGGGAGTTCGAAAACCAGAAGGACATCCTTCAAAAGATGACCTTCGAATCGAACGCCAAAAAAATCGACCTCCGCATGCCAAAAGTTCCCGTCGTGTTCCACGAACGGGCGGAACCGGCCGTCAACCCCTCCACCCCTAATGTGGCGCTCAACTTGGTGCTGGGCGCGGTCGTGGGGATGGTCTTTGGGTTGGGGATCGCTTTCTTCCTGGAATACATGGACACCTCTGTCAAAAGCCTGGAGGACGTCGAGAAGTATCTCGAAGTCCCCGTCCTGGCCGTCATTCCGAAAGACGTGGGCGTTCTCCACAAGCAGAGTGGTCTCAGCCCGGATGCAGAGGCCTACCGAATCCTCCGGACCAACATCGAGTTCAATCGCAAAAGCGCCGATGCCAACTCCATCACGGTGGTCTCGGGCGGGGCCGGCGAAGGCAAATCCACCACCTTGGTCAACCTCGCCTACGTCTGTGCTCAGGGAGGTTACAATACCTTGATGATCGATGGCGATTTACGCCGCCCCAAGCTGCACACCTTTTTTGAAATCAACAATGCGGTCGGACTGACCAATTACCTCACGACTGAACTCATGTTGGAGGACGTCATTCTCCAGACGCCCATCGACAATCTCTACTTCATGCCGAGCGGGATTCTCCCGGCCGATGCGGCGGGAATCTTGAATAGCCGCCGTATGAGCGAGCTGATCACCGATGTGAAACAGAGGTTCGATCTCGTCTTGGTGGACTCGCCTCCCATCTTGGGGGTTTCCGATGCCTCGGTGCTCGCGAGCGAGGTCGACCTCACGATGGTGGTCATCCAACACCGCAAGCTGCCTCGAACCATGCTGCAACGGGTCAAAAAGGCGGTCGAAAACGTCGGCGGCACCCTTCTCGGTGTGGTCCTGAACAACGTGGATATCCGAAGCGATAGCCAATACCAATACTACACCAGTTACTACACCTACTACGCTCCGACGAGTGCGGAAAACCGTCCCAGCCGCTCCAAGGAGAAGGCCGAAGAGAAACGCGCCGGTCAACAAGTTGAAGAAATCTCAGTCGACGAAGACGCTTATTGAGATTCATCCTTTTCTTTAAATCGCTCACCGAATAAGCCATGAAAACAGCCTTTTTTGTCCTCTTCCTCAGCCTAGGGGGACTCCAGATCGGATTCTCTCAAGCGACCCTTCGTGCCGGAGACAACATCCTCCTAATCGCCCGCGGTCTTCCCCAAGCGGAAATGGAGATGCTCAATGGCTCCTATCGGATCGACAACAGCGGAATGCTGCAAGGGCTTCCCTATCTCGAAGGCCGGGCCATTCGGGCTTCGGGCCGGACCGAAGTGCAGGTGGCCCAAGCGATTCAGGCCGCCTACCGCAGCGCCGAGATCTACACCACCGGCACCTTCACCATCAACGCCGACGGCCAAGAGGTGGACCGGATGGTCACGGTGAGTGGCCGAGCCGTTCGGGAAGGACCGGTCAAGTATTTCCCAGGCATGAACTTGCAGGCGGCCGTCTCAGCGGCCGGAGGACCTCATCCGCAGTGGGGGGCGCAGCGAGTCCGACTGATTCGAGATGGCCGGCAGCCGATCGAGTATGACCTCCGAAAGGACCAGGACAAAACTGTTTCCTTGCAACCCGGAGACATCGTCGAAGTGCAGCGCCGAGGAGCCTTCGAGTAAAAGGTCCCTGTCTCCTTCCAACCACTTTTCATAAAAGACCGCTTTCGAGAGAGAGCGGTCTTCTTTTTTGGCCCTTCCACACCTCATACCAACCTCCAGAATTCACTGGTAGAATGGAGGGGAGGTGGTGTGGGGAAGAGGCGCTGAAGCGCGGTCGATCGGCAGACTCAAATCACCAAGCCCTCCGAGCCCAATCCTGGACGGCCCAAAAAGGTAGGCACCTCAAGTCCCGCTCCCCTTGCTTTCTCCCTCGTTCTCTCTCTCCAAAAAGAGAGAACGTGATTTCCATAGGTAGTTGAAGCCCGAGCCAACGGTCGCCAGCAGGGTCACGGCGAGCAGCCCATTTCCCAGCCCCCACACCAGCGCCTCTTTCATCCCCTGAAAGGCCAGGGCACTCAGCCAAAAGAGAACACAAACCACTTGGACCACGGTTTTGACTTTCCCCCAGTGGTCCGCTGGGAGAACCTCCCCTCGCTCGGCCGCGAGCGAGCGCAGCCCCGTGACCAGCAATTCCCGGGTCAGCAGCACCACCGTGATCCAGGCAGGAACGGCTCCCTGGACGCTCAAAAGCAAGAAGGCCGCCAGCACGAGCACCTTGTCCGCCAGCGGGTCCATGAGTTTCCCGAAGTTGCTGATGAGGCCCCATTTCCGGGCAAGGTAGCCGTCCAAAAAATCAGTGACCGAGGCCAGCGCGAACAAGCCCAAGGCCCAAGCAAATCCGACCGCTCCGCCGACAGACATGGCCCCCACCAGGCCGGCCGTCATCACGATCCGAGAGACAGTCAGCAGGTTGGGGAGATTCCAGAGACGGGGCTTTGCCATCGTTTTTCAGATTGTCATTTACAGTGTGGGGCTCCGCAGCTAAGGAACGCACCCCAACCTCTTCAGTAGTCTTAATATGGAAGTCAAAAGTGATTTTGGATTGATCGGCCTCGCAGTCATGGGGCAAAACCTGGTTCTCAACGTGGAAAGCCGTGGCTTTCAGGTGTCCGTCTACAATCGGACCACCGCCACCATGACCGACTTTGTGGAGGCCAATCCCGGCAAAAAGTTGGTGGCCTGCGAATCCCTCGAAGCCTTCGTGGCCAGCCTGGAGCGCCCTCGCAAAGTCATGATTATGGTCAAGGCAGGCGCGCCCGTCGATCGGGTCATCGAATCCCTCGAGCCCCTTCTGGAAGAGGGGGACCTCATCATCGATGGTGGAAACAGCCTCTGGACCGATTCCGAACGCCGCGCCACCGCCCTCGAGGCCAAGGGCTTCCGGTTCCTGGGTTCCGGCGTTTCTGGGGGAGAGGAGGGAGCGCTCAAAGGGCCTTCCATCATGCCAGGCGGAGTGCGTTCGAGCTGGGAAGTCATCCAGCCCATCTTCGAAGCGATTTCGGCCAAGGTCGATGGCGAACCTTGTGTCACCTACATCGGGCCAGGCGGAGCGGGGCATTACGTAAAGATGGTCCACAACGGGATCGAATATGGAGACATGCAGCTCATCTGTGAAGCCTATTCCATCTTCAAGGCAGCCGGTTTCAGCAACCAAGAGTTGGCGGAAGTCTTCGCCGAATGGAACACGGGGGACTTGGAGAGCTACCTCATCCAAATCACCTCCAAAGTCTTTGAACAAAAGGACCCCGAAACCGGGCAACACATCGTCGATCTCATCGTCGACAAAGCCGGCCAAAAGGGCACCGGACGATGGACCGTCATGGGCGCGGTCGAGAATGCGGTGGTCGTCTCGACCATCAACGCAGCCGTGGAAGCCCGGATTCTCTCCTCCATGAAAAAAGCCCGAGTGGCGGCCGCCCCCCATCTGCAAGGCCCCGAAGCCAAGATTGGCCTGAGCAAGGAAGAGCTGAAGACCAAGGTGGCCGATGCGCTCTATGCCTCCAAAATCATCTCCTATGCCCAGGGTCTCGACCTCATCATCGACCTCAGTGAAAAACAAGGCTGGGACATCAACTTGGGAGAAATCGCCAAGATCTGGCGCGGAGGCTGCATCATCCGAGCCCGCTTCCTCAATCGCATCACCGACGCCTACCGCGAGAATCCCAAGCTCTCCAATCTCATGCTGGCCCCCTTCTTCAAGGAAATCCTCAATACCAAGCAGGCCGCTTGGCGCGAGATGGTGGCCTTGGCCATGAGTAATGGCATTCCGGTGCCGGCCTTCAGTGCCAGCCTGGGCTACTACGACAGCTACCGCAGCGAGACGCTCTCCGCCAATCTCCTGCAAGCCCAGCGGGACTTCTTCGGAGCGCACACCTACGAGCGGCTCGACAAACCGGAAGGCGAGTTCTTCCACACGGATTGGCCCGAGGTCGTGGAGTGATCTCCTAGCTGGGTCAAGCTGGCCACCGGGATCTCCTGGCAAAAGGGAAGGGAAGAGGCCAAAGCGCCCCGCAACTTTCGTTGAAAAGTTTTCGATTGGGCAGAAGCTACCGCTCGCCAAGTTTCTTCTCATGCACTCCTTCTCCCAACGACTTTTGGTGGCAGCGGCCTTGCTGGCAGTGGGCTCTCTCAGCTCCTGCAAGACGACCCGCAGCCAAATGACTTCCTTCGACTTCGACCCCCCGGTCGCCAGTCCATCCAGCGCCTCCCAAGTGAAGGTCCACATCAGCACTGGGGCCCAGCGGATTTATGTGACCGAGGGAGAAAAGGTCCTTCTGGCTTCTCCAGTCTCCGTCGGGAGAGCCACTTCCCCGACCCCCCCTGGCCTCCATCGGATCACCAGCAAGACCAAGGAACGCCGCCGTTTTGGAGAGCCGGGGCGAGGCTACCCCATGACCTATTGGATGTCCTTTTACAGCCCGGCTTACGGCATGCACTGGGGCTTTGTGAAGCCCTACCCGTGCACCGCAGGCTGCGTTCGCTTGCCGCTCAACACCGCGCGCAAGACGTTCAACCTGGTTCAAGTGGGCACCCCCGTGAGCGTGGCGAGCCGTCAGCCCTGGGATGACACCATCGGCGCCAAGCTCCCCCGCCTGGATGACGCCCCTCTCCCGAATCCGCCCATGTCCTACATGAAGAGCCCCCAGGTCTTCGCCGACGCCGAACAGGGGAGGATGTGGAAATTTTGAAGGGCTGCCTGGCAGGCTCCCTGAGTGAGCCAGCCTCGCTTGGCTTCCGGGCCGGGGTCTAGGGCCTGCCATGGGTTTCTCGCTTGATGGCATCGAGGCCCTGGTCACAGGAGCCTCCGCTGGCTTGGGCGAAGAGTTTGCCCGGCAGCTGGCCCCGCGTGCCAAAAAACTATGGCTGGTAGCTCGGCGCCGGGACCGCCTCGCGGCCCTGCGCGACGAGCTGGAGCGCGCTCATCCAGGACTGGAAGTCGGCGTCCTCCCTCTCGACTTGGGGGCCCCTTCCGCCGCCGAAACAACCCTCACTTGGCTCAAGCGAGAGCAAGCCGCCCTCGGCCTGTTGGTCAACAACGCCGGACTGGGCGACTACGGGGAATTCGCGACCTCCGATTGGGAGCGCGTGCAACAGCTTCTCCGGGTCAATATCGAAGCCCTGACCGCCCTCACGCATCGGCTTCTCCCCCTGCTCCGCCAGGAAGCCCCCGCTGGGATCCTCCATGTCAGCTCGCTCGCCAGTTGCGCGCCCATCCCCGACTTCGCAGCCTACGCCGCCAGCAAGGCCTACGTCACCAGTTTCTCAGAAGCCCTTCGCATCGAGTTGCAGGAGCAGGGCATTCGCGTGACGGCGCTCTGCCCCGGGCCCGTCCCCACAGAATTTGGTCTCTCCTCCATCCGTCCGGGGGAGGAATTAGGGCCCGACTACCAGAAAGCCTCTCGTCGCATGGAGATCAGCCCCGCCCGGGCCGTGTCAGCCGGCCTACGAGGGCTAGAAAAAGACCGTCCCTGCGTCTTTCCGGGCGCCTGGGTCCGGCTGATGGCATCTCTCCTGAGCTGCCTGCCGATGTGGTGCCTGCGGCCGGCTCTTTCCTCCCGACCGCGAAAAAGGTCCGAGGAGCTTTAGTATCAAAATTATAATAATAGCGATTTTTATTGAATCATCGCTGGGAAACGGTCATACTGTCAGGGCTTGAGTGTTCCTCTGACATCCCATGACTCCCCGAAAGGATTTCTTGGCGAGCCTGCTTCCGCTCGCTCTCTGCTTGGTTTCTTCAGCTATGGCTGATGAAACCATCACGTTCACGGTGTCGCTCGACACGGAGGTCGACAGCGGAAACACTTACGAAAACTTTTCCTCCACTGGCGATACCTCGCTCTCTTCGATTTATGCGATCGGCTTTCAAGTGGAGATCTCGAACATTGGCGGGACGTCGTATGATTTTGATCACGCTTACATGACCTTCTGCGGCGAACTCGGGGAGTCCATTGGGACGAACGAATACACTTTCAACATCACCTCCTTGGAGAACGTCTCCCGTGGTCGCGCGGGCGAGGCCGGGCACACCAGCGCGTCCATCCCGGAAGGGGGCATCGGCGCCTTCCGCGCTGCCCGGGTTCGCTACCTCTACGACAATTTCTACACCGCTGACGAGTTGAGCGATTGGACCATGAGCCAAGCCAGCCCCAACACTCAAGCCTTCCAGTTGGCCCTCTGGGAGCTGACCCACGACAGCGACCTCTCGCTCCTGGATGCCGCCGGGAACATGTATCTCGGCGATCAATCGAGCACGACCGAAGCCAATGCCCTGCTCTTGGCCCAGAGCTGGCTGGACAGCGTCGCCGCGGCCGACGTGGACGAAAGCTACCAATCGACGACTTGGGGCGTCTGGGCCTTGGAAGACATCGGCTCACCGGGCAACCAAGACGTGCTCTTTGCCACCAGGATCGACGAGCCGGAATTCGCCATTTTCCAAGCCGCCGCCATCCCTGAGCCTCAGGTCTCGCTCCTCGGTTTCCTCTCCCTCTTGGCTTTTTCCCAACGCAAACGTCCCACCTCATGAAAACGATCCTCTTTCTCACCCTCCTGCTCTCGGTCTCGGCCCTAGCGGAAGACCCTCGGACCGCCTTCCAGGAGCGGCTTCAGGAAAGCCCGGGAGAGGTCCTTTCCCTGCTGGAAGAATTCACGCTTGCGGAGCCGGCGGCAGCCTGTGATTGCCTCCAAGTGGCGGTGGCTGCCCTGCAACCCTCTCCCGAATTTCTCGCGGAAATGGTGACCGTGATCGTGATGCGGGAGCCCATGCGGGCCGCCGAAGTGCGTTCCTGCGCCATCCAGATGGCCCCCGAAGCCGAGTCCGCCATTCGGGCGGCCGTGGCCCAGGTCTTCGGGGAAGCCGTAGCCGATGGGAAGAACGGAAAAGGAGCGAGCTGGGTGCTCGGAAAAGGCGGTCAATTGGTGCCGACGGACCAAGCACAAGGAACGCTCAGTTCGGCCGTCTTGGGGGCCAGCTCCAGCGAACCCTCCTTGGGGCTCGGCGCTTTGGCAGCCGCCAGCCTCCAGAATAATTCGGGTGCCTTCGGAAGGGGCACCGCCACCGGGGGGTCCGACACGGGCTTCGGTGGATCCGGCCTCTTGGGCGAATTCGTGGAGGGCGGAGGACCGGGGGGCTCTTCTGGCACCAGTCTTCTCGGCTTCTCCTTTAGCGGCGGGGCCCAAACCCCGGTCGATCCCGTGCGCAGCCCTTGAGTGCGGCGAGCGGGTCGGAAATCCCGGCTTGAGAATCGGGGGAGCGGTTCGATCCTAGCGCGCGGGGAAGACAAACTGCGGTCGTGGGAACGTATTATGCAAACAATCCCTCGGACCGCGCGCTCCGCGTCGTAGTCGATCGATCGCCGCTCTTTTCGAATGCCCGAAACCCACCGGAACTATGAACTGCCCGAGTCGCTCCAGCGGCAGCTGGCAGATGTTCGGGGGCAACTCTGGCGAACCAAGATCGCCGAGGCCATCTTGGCGGGCTCGGCGGGCTTGCTTTGCTCCTTCCTGCTGGTCTTCGTTCTCGATCGTTTGGGTGACACCGGGGGACCTCTCCGCCTGGCCGTTCTTCTAGCCGGGACGCTCTTGTTCGCCGTCTTCGCGCCTTATTGGCTGCGGAAGTGGGTCTGGGGCCATCGTCGCAGTGCCCAACTGGCCCGCCTCGTCCGCCGCCGTTACCCGCGCTTTGGGGATCGACTGCTGGGCGTGGTCGAACTCCGGGACCAAGACGCGGAATCTGGAAGAATGTCTCCCGCCCTCATGGCCGCGGCCATGAAGCAAGTGGCCGAGGATTCCGCCAAGCGAGACCTGCAAGAGGCCGTTCCCAATCGGCACACCCGCCGCTTGGCCATCGGGGCCTTCGGCTTGGCCGGCTTGGCGATTCTCGTCTTCGCGGTCGTGCCTTCGGCCGGTTGGAATTCGCTGCAACGCTGGCTACTGCCTCTGGCTGAGGTCGAGCGTTACACCTTCACCATTCTGGACGACGTCCCCGAGCGCTTGCCGGTCATCCACGGGGAGGCCTTCGATTTGGAATTCGCCCTGGCCGAGGATTCGGCCTGGCAACCGGAGACCGCCGACCTCGAACTTCCCGGACCGCAGGGCGCCCTTCGCTCGCAGCTGGTGGCGGAGGGCTATCGCTTTCAGCTCCCCGGGCAAACCGAAGAAGGCACCCTCCGCCTGCGAGTGGGCGATGGCGAATGGGCCATTCGGGTGGTGCCCCTGCGTCGCCCGGCCCTGCAAAAACTGGCTGCCACGCTCACTTATCCCGATTACCTTCAGTATGCACCGGAAACGCGCGATCTCCGGGACGGCCTGCTGACGGTGGTGGAGGGGAGTCGATTCGCCTTGTCCGGGCAATCCACCCGCCCTCTTCGCTCGGCTTCCCTCACGCTCACCCCCGAACCGGAATCCCTCTTTTCCTTGCCCGGTGCGGAAGCGCCTCCTGAGGCCAAGGAACCGACCACGCACCCCTTAAAAATCGTGAAGCGGGAGGGCTTTCAGTCCGCCACCTTGCTGGCCGAGGAAAGCGCCAGCTATCAGATTGATTGGGTCGATGCGGAGGGTCTCTCGCCGCGTTCCGGCTTCCGGGGGCGCCTCCGCGCTCTAGCAGATGAAAAACCGCAGGTTTACATCAATGGGCTCAGCTCCGTCAGCGGAATTTTGGAAGAGGAGGTTCTCAAATTCACCGTCACGGCGAGCGATGACTTCGGTGTCCGCCGCATCGGGCTGGAGTGGCAGGGTCGCGCCGATGGCGAGGTCGAGACCGCCCGGGGAGACGAACTCCTAGTCGATGGGGCCCCCAAAGAACGAAAGATTTCCGATGAAGCCAGCTTCTCTCCCAGTGCGCTCGGGATCGGTCCCCAGCGGGTGCAAGTCCGCGCTTACGTGGAAGACTATCTCCCGGATCGCGAACGGGTGTATTCGGAAACCTACACCATTTTTGTGCTCGATCGTGACCAGCACGCCCGCCTCATCAAGCAACAGTTTGATCGCATTCTCGGGGCCTTGGAAGAGGCCGCTCGCACCGAGGAGTCAAACTACGAGGCCAATCTCGATCTCCAAGATCTCGCGGCCGAAGAGCTGAGCGAGGAAGAAGCCAAGCAAATGCTGGCCGAGCAGGCCGAGCGGGAAAAACTCAATGCCGAGCGCCTCAAGGAACTCGAAAAAGCCTCCCAAGAGCTTTTCCAGGACGCCCTGCGCAACCCGGATATCGATCCCAAGTCCATGCAAAAGTGGCTCGAGATGATGAAGTCGCTCAAAGAACTGGGCGAGCAAGACCTCCCCGAAGTGGAGCAAAAGCTGGCCGAGTCCTCGGAGCAATCTGAAGGAGAAGCCGCCAAAGAAGAGCTCCAAGAAGCCATCGAGAAACAGGAGGCCGCTCTCGAGAAAATGAAGGAGACGCTCGCGCAGGCCAATGAAGCCGCGGAGCGTCTGGAGGCGGGCACCTTCGTGGCGCGGTTGCGCAAGGCCGCCCGGGCCCAGGACCGCATCGGGAATTCCCTGGTGAAGTCCATCGAGACGCTCGACATCGCCGGCTTGGAGTTCGCTGACATGAAGGGCCGGGCCCGCAAGTTGATGGGAGAATTGGATGAGTCCCAGCTGAAAAACCGGGAGGAGGTCCGCTACATCCAGGAAGACTTGGGGCACTTCTTCCGCCGGACCAGTCAGGAAAAGTATGAAACGCTCCAGCAGGCCATGGACGATTCGGAAATCGTGGATGGCCTGGATGACGTCCGTCGCCTCCTCCTGCGAAACAACTCCTTTCTCTCCCTGGCCAGCTCCCGGGAATGGGCCGCTCTCTTGCGCGAATGGGCCGATACCCTGGACCCCAATAGCGGCCAAAATGCGGGCGGCGGTGGGGGCGCGGGAGGCGGCGGAATGTCCGAAGACATGGAGGAGCAGTTCGAGCTGATGCTGCGCCTCATGCGGCTGGTGCGGCAACAAGAAGACTTGCGCGGCCGGACCCGCGCCATCGAGGAGAACAAATTGCAACTTCAAGAGAAGCGAGCCCAATGAAAGCCCCCGCCACCCTCACGCTCCTCGTTCTTCTGCTGGCGATGCCCCGTCTCTCCGCCCAAGAAGAAGAGGAACCGCCCCCCGAAAGAACCCGGGCCGACATCCTCCAGGCCCAAGAGGAAAAGCTTCGGCGTGAGACCAAGACCCTGGCCGACCGCCAGGATGAGCTTTCCACCAACCTCCGGGACATCATCGAAAATCAGACCAATGCCGAGGTCATCACCGAACTGGAAAAAATCGACTTCGCCATGATGGACGCGGTCGACCTGCTCGATTTCAATGAAACCGGTGGCGAAACCATCGCCGCGGAAACCGAAGTCATCGAATTGATCCTGGCCGCGGCCGAAAAGGCTGCCGAGCAATCCCAAGGGCAGGGGGACGGGACCATGGGCTCCATGCTGGAAATGCTCAAGCAAATGGCCGGGCAAGGCCAATCCAGCCAACCCGGCGGGCAGGGAGCGGGCGACCAAGCAGGCCTTGGCATGACGGGCGACTCCGAGAGCGCGAATAGCCTGGGCCAGGGGACGAGCCAACTCGACTTCGGAGGAGAACGCACGGTGGAGAAAGGCGGGGGCAGTTACCGCGGGCCTTTGCCAGCGGAGTATCAGGATTTTCTCTCATCCTTTTTCCAAGCCGCAGACGAACCCGCTCCCTGATGCGCGCGCCTTTCTTCATCGCTCTGCTTCTGGGTGGCGGGCTGCTCGGGGCCTCGGCCCAGGATCTCTTCCAGCGCAAGACCGACCCCATCTCGAATGAGTTGGCGGAAATGTATCTCGACGGCCTGCAATTCCTGGTCGACACCCAAAGCCTGGACGGCAGTTGGCCGGACAACTATGGCTCGGAGCCGGGAGTGGTGGGCTTGGCGGTGGCCGCCATGCTGGCGCACGGCAATGATCCCAATCATGGCCCTTACGCCGATGCCATCCAGCGGGGCCTAGACCACGTTCTCTCGCAGCAAAACGAGGCCAACGGCTACATCGGGAACAGCATGTACAATCACGGCTTCGCCACGCTCGCCCTGGCCGAGTGCTACGGCGCGGTCGAGGACGCCCGTTTGGGACCGGCCTTGCAGCTAGCGGTCGATCTCATCCTCAGCTCGCAGGAGCGCAATCCGCGGAACGCTTGGCGCTACAATCCCGACAGCCGAGACGCCGACACCACCGTCTCCGGGGCGCAAGTCGTCGCTCTCTTCGCGGCCCGCAATGCCGGCATCAATGTGCCGGATGACTCTTTCATCAAGGCGCTCGGCTACTACGATGACATGCGGACTTCCAACGGCGGCTACGGCTACACCAGCGCTGGGGGGCCGAACCAGAACCGCACCGCCATCGGCACCCTGGCCTTCGCGCTCGCCAAGAAAACGGACTTCCCGGACTTTCAAAAAGGTCTCGACTACCTTACGCAAAATCTCAATTATCGCGACCGAGCTTACCCCTACTACTTCGAATACTACATGTCGCAGGCCCTCTTCCACGCGGACTTTCAGAAATGGGAAGAGTGGAACGAGATCAATATCCGCTACCTGAGCGCGACCCAGGCCCCCGATGGCAGTTGGCCCGGCAACAAGGGCACCACCTTCTCCACGGCCGGCGCGCTCCTCTCGCTGGCCCTGAACTACCGCTTCCTCCCCATCTATGAGCGGTAAACACTCCCTCTTGCTGGTGTGGAGCCTGGCCCTGGTCCCTCCGATGGGGGCGCAGGAATTTCGGGCGGAGGAGTGGTCGGACCGGGTTTTCTTTCGCAATGGGGATCGGCTGATCGGGCGGCTGCTCTCGATGCCGAATCAAGAGGAAGCGCTCTGGCAGTTTCCCTTCGCCCTCGATCCCTCGCCCTTTCGCCAAAGCGCCATCAAGCGCATCTTTTTTGGCAAGACCTCGGCCGGCGAAAGCACCTCCTTGAAAACCGCCCTCGTCAAAACCCGCTCGGGCGACCGCCTGCCGGGTCGTCTCCTGGGCTTCGGTGACGGGGCGCTCCGGCTGGAAACCGAATACGCCAGTGTCCTAGAGGTGGCCGAAGAGGAGATCGATTTTGTCCTGCTGCGGGAAGAAGGGGCCCGCCTCCGGAGTTTTGGGCGGAGAGAATTCGAGACTTGGCAGCAGGAGGAAAACAACTGGGAAGTGCAGGCCCAAGGTCTCCAAAGCCACGCCCGGGGGCTCATCGGCGGGGAGGCCAGCCTGGGCCCCCGGGGCATCCTGCGCTTTCGCTGGAATTGGAGCAGCCGCGGCCAGATCATCATCCTCTTTGGGGCTGAAAGCATCGAAGGGGCGGATCGCTCCGAAGGCTACCAGCTCGAGATCAAGCGGGATAGCTCCATCCTGCGCCGTTTCCGAGATGAAAAAGGGGAACTCGAATCGCTCGGCACCATCCGAGGCCTGAACGCCGCCCGCGCCAACGCCCCCGGGGGGGACTGCCAAGTGGAGATTCGTTTCGATCGAGAAAAGGCCCGGGTCATCCTCTATCTGGATGACCTCTTCGCTGGTTTTTGGAACGACCCCCACCGCGAGCCGGTCCCGGGAGACATCTTAGGCTTTCTCTCGAATTCCTCCCGGTCCCTCCAGATTTCAGAGCTGACGCTCTCCTCCTGGGATGGTCGCAGCTATGGTGTCTACGAGGTCGACTCGCCGGAGGGGAGTGATCAAGTGGTCCTGGTGGATGACGACATCATCCACGGCACCATTCGCGAGATGCAGCCGGTCTCCCCGACCGCCGAGGCCCTGGCCGTCACGGTCGAAACGCCGGGAGGCACCCTCCGGGTCCCCTTGGAGCGGATCGCCTTTCTGCGCTTTGCCTCGGCCGAGGCCTCGACCGCCGGAACCACCCTGGGAGGGGCCCGCCTGCGGCTGCATGGGGAAGGGTCCTTCCTCTTCCAAGCGGACCGGGCCACCACCGACCAACTCTTTGGGCAGGGGCCCAGCGTGGGGGAGATCGCCATTGAGCGCGCCTCCATCCGCTCGCTTGATTTCCAACCTCTTTCCACCCCATGATGCGCCTCTCTCCCCTCCCGTTCGCCCTGCTGGCGGTCTTTTCTGGCAACCCCTCGTGGTCCGAAGAGTCCGAAGAGGAAGACCCGGCCGCTCGCATGCGCCTGCACTTCGCGGATGGCTCCCAGCTCTCCGGCGCTTTGGAATCGACCGGGGTGGAGGAAGCGCTCGTCTGGAAGAGTCCGCTGGCTCGCGACCTCATCACCTTCGACCAAGTGGAGGCGGTGCAATTTCTGGAAGTCCTTCGCCCGGCCATCCCGCTGGAAGGGCCTGAGCCCACCGCCATGGTCACCTTGACCAATGGCGACCGCCTTCCCGGCATCCTGGCAGGCTTTCAAGAGAAGGAATTGGCCTTGGAAACGCGCTACGCCGGGCGGCTTCAGCTCCCCAAGGGCATGGTGGAGCGGATCGACTTCATCGAAGGCAGCACCATCCTCTACCGAGGCCCGAAAGACTTGGAAAACTGGGAAGTGACCTCGGGCCAAAACTCGTGGGAGTTGGAAAAAGGGGCCCTTCGCTCCAATCGCTATGGCGCCATCGGACGCAACATGGGCTTGAGCGATCGGGTCACGATCGAGTTCCGCGCCTCATGGGAAGGCATGCTCAATCTCAGCATCCACTTCTTCAATGAAGCGCCCGAGATCAATCAGATGAACTCGGACAGCTACATGCTGCGCATCAGCTCGCAGATTGAATTGCAGCGACGCGTGGGAGGCGAGCTCCCCGGGGGCGGTCTTCGTCGCGAGCTCTTTGACGGCCCGGTCATGGGCAACCGCCCGGTGGGAGAACGCTTCTCCGACCAGCGATTCCGCCGCAGCGGGAGCGCCCTCATCACCATCTATGCAGACCGAAGCGCGGGACGGGTTTTGCTCTACGCCGATGACCGACGCATCGCCAGTTGGGAGGACGGCCAAGAGTTTTTGGGCGAGGGGCAATGCCTGACTTTCCAGAGCAATGGTTCCTCCAGCGCCGCCATCGAAGAAATCGAAATCACCCAGTGGAATGGCATCGTGGGGCAGCCGGATGAGGAACTCGAGAGTGATTCGGACGACCAGCTCGAGTTCAAAAATCGAGACAAGGCCTTCGGATCGATCGCTGGGTTCAAGGAAGGTTCCCTGCTACTCAAAACAGCCGAAATCGAGATCGAAATTCCCCTGGAACGCCTCCGCGGGGCCGCCATACGCAATCGGGAAATGGACCAGGCCAAGCGTGAATTGGGGGATGTCCGCGCTTGGTTTCGGGATGGAGGCCGCGCCACCTTCGTTCTGCGAAGCTATGACCCGCTCACCAATCGGATGGTCGGCTACAGCCAAAACTTCGGAGAAGTGGAACTCCAGCTCGACGCCTTCCGGGAAATCGAATTCAATCTCTATCCCACCAATGACTTCTCCATCGATGAAGATCTCCTTTGGGAAGGCTTTGACTTAGAGAGCTGAGGGGCGTCCCCGCCGCTCTTCTAAAAAATCCGGCCAAATCACCATGCTGGAAGCCAGCATCAGGAGAAGACACACCATGGCCGTCACTTGAGGCGAGGTGGCCGCCGAGAGGTAGAAGGCCAAAAAGGGAGCCGCCAAGGCCCGCAAACCCGCCAAAAAAGTATGCGCAGACATGAAGTCCATGACCTTGTCCTCATCGGCCAGCTTGGTGGCCCACAAGTTCCAAAGAATGCCCCCGCCCCCGCGCCCCGCACCATGGAGCGCGATGCCCGCCGCCACGCCCAGCAACCAAGGGCTGAAATAGAAAAGGGCGATCGATAGGAAAAAGACGGTGTTGATGGCGATGCGCACTTGGTAAAAAGGCAGCCGATCAAAAAGGCTGCCCCAGCCATAGCTCGTGCTGACTTGCACCACTTGGGGCAGCACCCCGGTCAGGAGAGCCACCACGGCCGTGGACAGCCCGAGCCCCGCTTGGGCGCTTCCGAGATACTCCACAAAAAAGGCCAACCCCGCCAGATTGCCGAGACCGATGAACATCCAAGAGACTTGCAGTCGGCGGAAACGCTGATCGGTCTTCAGGTGTCGCAAAGCCGCAAAGAGAGGTGGTCTGGCTGCCGGGGGTTGGATCGGACGGGGAATGCGCAGGAAGCAAGCCGCATTCACCAGACCGCAGGCTCCATAAAGCCAGAGCACCCAGCGAATGGAACGAATGTCTGCCTCGAGCCATTGCCCCGCCAGGGCCGCGAAAGCGGACATGGCCGCGACCCGCAGAATGAGCGTCAGGGAAAAGAGACGGCCTCGTTCCTTCTCCGGATAATTGGCGCGGTAAATCCGCGTGTGGAGAGGGATCTGCAGGGTCTGGCAGAAGAGCCCGAAACCGCTCAAAAGAACAAAGCCCCACAGCGAGTGAAGACAGAAAGCCGCCCCGAAAAACCCAACCGCTCCCGCCAAGGAAATGCCGGCCGCGAAAGCGGGCGCACTCACGCCGAAGCGATGCCGCAAGGGCGCGATGAAGAGGCTGGCCAGCAAACCCGCGCTATGAGCGCTCAAGAGCAGCGCCTTGGAGGTCGGCCCCGACTCGAAATGCCGGAGCAAGACCAGCACCGCGAAAGTCCAATAGAAAGACTCGAGGACGCCGACCGCTCCCGCCCGGCTCATCTCCCAGCGGAAGGTGCGGCGGGCAATCTGGCTCAGGGGTGAGCGAGGGCTCACGGAGTGACGACCGTCGGAGTCGATTCCTCGGCGGCCGCTGCCTCCTGGCCCGTCGTTTCCTCGGCCGGAGGCGCTTCTTCCACCGGCTCCGGCTCGGGCAGAATGTTGTCCCAGGAATGCAAAGCGTAGCCCTCGGCCAAGCCCCCCATGTCATCGAGCAGCTCTTGGCACCGGCTTCTCCACTCCTGGTAGTCGGGTGGCCCATGCGGTTTCTTTTTGGTGCCCGGGAAAACCAGATAGCTCACGCTCAGATCGCTCACCGGGCGGCGATAGGGATTGGACCGCGGGTCGAGCTCCTTCGCCATCCGAAGAGAAGCCTCGCCCGCCTTGAAAGTCGGTCCCGCATCGCCCACAATGGCCGGGAGGAAGCGATCCTCGTGAATGACGACCGCGTAATCGCCCACCATGGGCGCATGGGCCACTTGGCCGACATAACGGAAAAAATACAGAGGCACCACGATGAAAGGATCGGCCTCCGCAATGAGAAAGCTGCGGGCCTCGAGATCAGCGATCTCCCGCTTCATCCGGGCAATGCGTGCTTCCAAATAGCGATTGCGTGCCGCCGGCAGGCCCACGATTTTGTACTCCTCCTCCGCCTCCTTCAGCCACTTCCGTCGGGGAGCGATCAGTGGATTGACGGTCTCGCCTCGCTTGGCCCAGCCATAGCTGGTGAAGGGCTGGTAGTAGGAAGAGTTCACGATTTTGTCCGGCATCTCCGGCATGCGATCGCCATCCGAACCATCAGACACCACATCCATATCGGCTTGGATGAGGAGGGCCTTGCGTCCGGTCTCGGGATGGGTCAGCTCCAGCATCGTCTCGCAGTCGAAGAAATTGTGCCGTGTCAGGATCCGATCGAGTTGGTAGAGCTTGGACTGAACCCGATTGACCTTGTTTTCATACAGCTGATAGAAAAACCCGGACACTTCCGCCTCCGGAACCATCACTTGCAGGCCGGGCAGCCCGGAGAGGAGGTGAGGGTTGAGCTTGGCAAAATCGGAAAGAGACAGTTCGGGATCAGGAAGAGTGACCTTGACCTGGAACTGAAGCTCGTAGGCCTCGTCCGTCTGGCGTTCGAGAGAAGCTTGCCTTCCCTCCTCGGCCTGCACCTCGGTCCGGATCTGGATTCCTGAGTAGAGTTTTTTGGGGTCGTAGTGCACCGGATCGCCATGGGTCGAGGGCAGATCGGGGTAGACCTTGACCACCTTCTCCCTCTCGACAATGCGATCTCGAAAGACCTCGATCTCCTTCTCCCGCTCCACATAGCGCACTTCGGGGTCCTCACTGCGGGCTGAAATGGCCGCCATCAGGGCCCGCACCCCTCGCTTGAAGGTCTCGCGATCTTGGAAGTAAAGGAGCGCCGTCAGCCCGAAAAAGCCCAGCACCAAAATCAGCGCCAGAGCCCGCCAAAAACCGCCTTTGAAAAGGAACCTCATCCCGGTGAAAGCTGGACCCCCTTGCCTCGGAGGACAAATAAAAAGGACCGCCGTCCAAGCCTGATACCAGGCTGCAGAATTGGCTCGAAAGACACCGGCTCTCCCTTCCCCGCGCTTCAGCGCCTCTTCCCCACACCTTCTTCCCTCCATTCTAACAGTGTATTCTGGAGCTTGATATTAGAAGCGGTCTCGCAAATAGAAGTCGTATTCTTTGTGAGGTGTATAGGAGTCATCGATGAATAGGGTAGAGAACCAATGGGATACCGCGAAGACCATCCTAGCAGAAGCCCCCCGGAAACCGGGGTAGCAAGCTTTCCCCGGTGGCCCGCGACGTCCCCGGCGCGGTGGGGGGAGACTTGTGTTCTGGGTGCAGCTGATCCCAAGTGATAGGTAGTCGGAAAGGCCTTGGGTGGGTGAGTGGTTTACGAATTAGCTCATCGCACCCGCCGCGCCGGGGACGTCGCGGGCCACCGATACTAGGCGTTTTCAAAGAGCGGTCTCCATGAATAGAAATCGTCCTATTTATGAGGCCGCTTCTAGTGCTTGATGTGGAAGCCGGGCTCTGGTTGCGAGCTGGTGAGGGTTTCGCTTTCTTCTTTGCGGATGTGGCCTCCTAAGACGCTTTCGCGGATTTCCTGGAGGAAGGCTTCCAGTTCTTTTTCTTCGCCGGAGATTTGGAGCGCTACCCGCCCGTCGGCCAGGTTGCGGACCCAGCCGGAGAGGTCATAGCCCATGGCGATTTGTTTCGTGGTGTAGCGGAATCCGACTCCTTGGACCCGCCCTTCATAGTAGACTTGCTTGGCGGTCATGGTCCTGGGGCTGCGCTCATGGCGGCTTCGAGGCGTTGGCGGAGTGGGGGGCTGGTGGCGTCGATGTAGTGGACGGTGTTTGGCTGCGGGCGCCAGAGTTTGGCGCTGCGCGGGCCTTCGCTCAGCCAGCTGGTTTCGCTTTCCCGGATGGCGGGGACGAAGGTTTCGGCTTCCACCAAGGGGAGGAAGGCGGTCACGAAGTTTTGGGCGGCTTTTTCGGTTTCGAAGCGCAGTCGCCAGATCAGCTGGTCCCCTTCATCGCTTTGGAACCAGGTTTGGTAGCGATCGCCCCGCCAGCCTTGGGCGGCTTCCGGTGTGTCGAGGAGGTGGGCGATGGCCCATTCTCCCAGGGTGTTGGCGCGGAGTTCGGTCCATTTCTCCCCGGGCAGGGGGAGGTCCTTCCAGGCTGGTTGCGGGAGGGGCGCGGCCTCGGGGTGAAGGATTTCCCGGGTGGTGCGGGGTGGGTTTTGGTAGAGTTCGGCGAGGGTGCGGCCGGCTTCGAGGCGGGCTTGGACGTAGGCGTGGCCTTGTTGGTGAAGGAAGCGGGTGCGCGCGCGGAGGAAGTCGGGGATGCCATAAAGGGCGTCGCGGACGTCTTCGGCCCCATCGGTGGGGGTTTCTTTCGGTCCGAGGATGGTTTCTTCGATCCATTTGGCGGTCCCGTAGGAGAGGGCGGCCAGGGCGAGGTCTTGGTCATCGTTTTCCGGGATGACGAGGGGCCCGCCGATCTGGTGGTGCTGCTGGTCGAGCATGCGGGAGAGGGCGGGGGCGACGAGGCGGAGGCTGGCGTCGATTTCGTCGAAGTCGAAGCCTTCGGTCATGAGGAGGCTTTGCTGGGTGGGGTCGAAGAAGACGATCGATTCCCCGGCGTAGAGCCGAGAGTAGACGGTCCAGAGATTGAGCTGGTCTTGGAAGAGTCCCAGGCGGGCGTAGCTGCGATTGAAGGCGTCGAGCTTTTCTTCTTCCAGCCAGCCGGTGACCGCTTCGGAGACGGCGTCGTCATAGTCCATGCGGGGGAGCTTGAGGTAGAGGGGCGGAGGATTGAAAGGCAGGCCGCGCAGGGCGGTGATGCGCCCCTGGAGGTCGGTGGGCGGGGGGATGCTTTCCGGGGCGTTCGTTTCGCCTTCTTGCAGCAGTTGGAGGTAGTCCTGCATGAGGGTTTCCCGGTCGCCTTCGAGGATGTCGATTTGGTTCTGCGCGTCCACGAGTTGCGCTTCCAGTTCGGTGGGCGCGCTGGAGGCGATCCCTTCGAGGGCGCGCAGTTTCCATACTTGGCCCCAGAGAAAGGAGCCCAGTGCCAGCCCGCTGGCCGAGAGGAAGAGGAGCAGGGCGAGGGGTGACTTCATGGCGGGGGCGAGTCTAGCCGCCGAAGAGGGGCCGCCGCTCCGGTTTTTGGGGGACGTTGCCCGGTCGCGTAGGCTGCTGCGGTGAGGGCGTGCCAGGGGGTTGGTAGTAACGGGGCGGCGAAGCCCCATTACTGAGAGCCGGGACCGGCGGGGCGAGGGGGGCTGCTTGGCGGACTTCTTCCGACATGGCATGGGTGTTCCCGACGGGGATCTGGATGGGGGGGGCGACGGGGGCGAGGGGCTGATTTCGATTCCGGATGCTGAAGGCGTGGGCGGGGAGGGGTTGGCCGTTGGCGTCGTAGCGATGTTTGACCAAGCGGACGAGTTCTTTGTCCCGATTGTACATGCCTTCTTCCACGAGTTTGCCGCTGTAGGGGTCGTATTCGAAGAGGACGTGGAAGAGGAGGTTGCCGGTGGGGTCGTAGATGGCGGCCCGTTTTTCGCGGCCTTGGGCATCCAGGAAGTACGTTTGTTTTTTGACGATGTTCCCGTCTGGGTCCCGGGTGATGGTGGTGAGCGAGCGATCGTTGACGTTGCGAAGGATTTCCGTGCGATTGCCATCGGGGTGGATGACGATGCGCACTCCGTGATCCGGGTTTTTTTGGCTCCAGCCCAGGGAAGGAAGCAGGAGGCTGAGAATGAAGATGCGAAGTCCCGCCATCAGGGAGAGAGACTAGGGGATGGTAGAGGAAAACGAAAGGCCGAAATCGCCCGCCATCTGGCGGGGGCCGCGGGGCGATTTATCGCTCGCCCGAGCGGCTCTCATGGGGGTGCTCAATGTGACGCCTGATTCCTTTTCCGATGGAGGGCAGTTCATCCGGGTGGAGTCGGCGGTGGCCCATGGGCGAGCCATGCTGGGGAGGGGGGCCCGGATTCTCGATGTGGGCGGGGAGTCTTCCCGCCCGGGGGCGCAACCGGTTTCGGAAGCGGAGGAGCGGGCTCGGGTGGTGCCGGTGATCGAGGGCTTGCGACGAGTCACGGAGGCTTGGATCACCATCGATACGGTGAAGCCGAGCGTGGCGGCCGCCGCCATGGCAGCTGGGGCCGATGGCATCAATGACATCACCGGCTTGCGCGATCCCGAGATGCGCGAGGTGGCGATCGCTTCCGGGGCGGCGGTCGTGATAATGCATATGCAGGGCACGCCGCGGACGATGCAGGAGCGGCCCGGCTACCTGGATGTGGTGGCGGAGGTGAGGGCCTTTCTGCAATCGCAGGTGGAGCGGGCCGTCCAGGAGGGGATGGAGCGAGAGCGGATCGCCTTGGATCCTGGGATCGGTTTTGGCAAGACGCTCGAGCACAATCTGGCCTTGCTGAGGGCCTTGCCGGTTTTGGTAGCTCTGGGGCAGCCGGTCCTTTTGGGGGTTTCGCGGAAGTCGTTCTTGGGGAGGGTGCTCCAGCTGCCTGAGGCCGGGGATCGAGATGCGGCCACGGCCGCGCTCAGCTGTTGGGCGCGGGCGCGGGGGGTTCTCTTGCACCGGGTGCACGATGTGCAGCGCAATGAGGAGGCCCTTCGCATGGGGGAGGCCATTGCGGGTCCTCTCCGTTGACGTCTTCCGCTCGACCCGGTAGCATGGCGGCGGCGATGGACGTTTACTTTTCCAGTCCCTGGCGGGCGGCGGTGGAGATCCTCATCCTGACGGTTCTGTTCTACCAGCTCTACAAGCATTTCCGCAAGACGCGGGGGGCGCGCATTTTGACGGGCTTTGTCGTTCTTTTGCTGACTCTGACTTTGGTGTCGGAGTTGCTCGATCTGGTGGTGATCGGCACCATCATCAAGAGCATTTCCGCGATCCTGGCCTTGGCCTTGGTGGTGACGTTCCAACCGGAGCTGCGTCGCTTGCTGGGGGATCTCGGCAGCCACCGGCTTTTTTCCATCACCGACGCCAAGCGGGAGCAAATCGAGTTGCTGGTGGAGGCGATCCAACAGCTTTCCAACAAGCGTTTTGGGGCGCTCATCGCGATCGAACGCGGCATCGAGCTGACTCAGTATAGCGAGACGGGCGTGACCTTGAACGCAGAGGTTTCCACGGAGTTGCTCCTTTCGATTTTTCACCCCCGGGCTTCTCTCCACGATGGGGGCGTCGTTTTGGACAAGGACAAGATCGCCGCGGCCGGCTGTGTCTTTCCCCTGAGCCAGCGAGAGATGCAGGACCGTTCCATCGGCCTGCGGCACCGGGCCGGGGTGGGGGTGACGGAGGAGAGCGATGCCATCGCCATCATTGTCTCCGAGGAGACGGGCTCGGTTTCTCTCTGCCAGAACGGCGAGCTGATGAAAGGCTTGAAGCCGGAGGCTTACCGCCGGAAGCTGGGACAGTGGCTGTTTCCCGACACCATCGAAGAAGAAGACCAACCGAAGAATGAAAGACCTGTTGCTGGTGAATTGGAAGTCGAAACTGGTGGCGCTGGGAGTGGCGGTGATCGTGTGGTTCCTAATCCGGACGCATGAGGCACGTCAGGGGCAAGTCTCCCTCGACGGGCGACCGACTCTGGCCGAGGTCAGCGAGAACGGTTTTTCGGCCGCCGAACGATTTCCATGCACTACTTCATCACCGGGACGGATACGGGCGCGGGCAAGACTTATGTGACTTGCCTGCTTCTCCAAGCACTGCGCGAGGAGGGCATTCGGGCAGTGGGCTACAAGCCGGTCAGTTGTGGTGGCTTGGAGGACGCCAAAGCCTTGCAGGAGGCGAGTGAGGAGGGTCTCACCCTCGAGGAGATCAATCCCTTGGCCTATTTGACGGCGGCGGCCCCTTTGGTGGCGGCCCAGATCGAGAGCAAGCCGATGGAAATCGCTCCCCTGGTGGACGGTTTCCTGGACCTGCAATCGCGCTTCGATGTGGTGCTGGTGGAAGGGGCGGGGGGCTGGGCGGTGCCCATTTCAGAAGAGGAGAGCATGGCGGATCTGGCGAAGGCGCTGGGCCTCCCCGTGGTGGTGGTGGTGAACAATCGATTGGGTGCCCTCAACCATTCCCTTCTCACCTGGAAGGCCATTCAAGAAACAGGCCTGCCGCAGAAGGGCTGGATCTTCAATCATCTGGTGGATGAGCTCGACTTGGCCTCCGTTTCCAACAAGGGCGTCTTAGAAAGGCTGACCCAGCTCCCGATCTTGGCAGAGGTGTTGCGGGAGAACGAGTGGATCGAGGCGGATTGGGTGGAGCCGGGTTGATGGCGGAATGCCTCCCATGCTTTCCTGACAAGCCCCCCAGGGTGGGGTCGCTTTCCTAGCATGAAGTCTGGGGCGGGATCTGGTCGGTGGACGCTTGCGGTGGGCGTCTTTTTGTCTTCTTGGATGGCGGCGGTGGCTGGACCGGAGTCGATTGAGCGACTCGACCCGGGGCTCGACGCCATCATCGCTCCCGGCACCCAAATCGAGACGCTCTGCACGGGATTTCGCTGGGCGGAGGGTCCGGTCTGGGACGCGGCGCAGGCGCGCTTGCTCTTCTCGGATGTGCCCAACAATATCGTCTACCAATGGCGGGAGGGGGACAAAGAAGCTTCGATCTACTTGCAACCCTCGGGCTTTACCGGTCCGATCGGGAGCGCGAGGGTTTCCGGGGCCAATGGGCTGGCCTGGGATCAGGCGGGGCGACTTCTCTCGTGCGAACATGGCGATCGCCGCGTTTCCGTCCTCACTGAAAGCGGGGGGAAGTTGACGGTGGCGGATCGCTTTCAAGGGAAGCGGTTCAACTCCCCGAATGACCTCGCCCTGCATAGCGGAGGCGATCTTTATTTCACCGATCCGCCCTATGGTTTGCCGGAAGGAGAGGACGACCCCTCTCGGGAGCTGCCTTTTTTCGGGGTCTTTCGCGTGACGCCTGCGGGAGAGGTCCACTTGCTCGTCGATTCGCTGATCCGCCCGAATGGCCTCGCCTTCTCCCCGGATGAAAGCGTGCTGTATGTGGCGCAGAGCCACCGCCCCGCTCCCGTCATCATGGCCTACCCGGTGAAGGCCGATGGCAACTTGGGAGAAGGCGAGGTCTTCTTCGATAGCAGCCCGCTTTCCGGGCCGGGCTTGCCGGATGGCCTCAAGGTGGGGCCGGATGGAACGGTCTTCGCGACCGGCCCCGGCGGCCTCCTCATTCTCAACCCCCAAGGCCAGCTTCTGGGCCGGGTTCTTTGCACGCGGCCCACGGCCAATGTGGCCTTTGGCAATGGGGGGCGCTTTCTCTACCTGACTTCGCAAGATCGAGTTTTGCGATTGCCTCTGGCACCTTCGGCACCTTAGTCAGCTGGGGCAGCTCGGGATCAGAAGTGAATGGCCATGCCTTCGGCGGCGCTGGCGGCTTCGTGAATGGATTCGCTCAGAGTGGGGTGGGCGTGGATGGTGTTTTCCAGTTCCTCCAAGGTGGCTTCCATTTCAATAGCCAAGCCAATTTCAGCGATCAGTTCGGTGGCATTGTCCCCGATGATGTGCGCGCCCAGGACTTCGTGGTGTGTTTTGCCCACGACCAGTTTCACGAAGCCGCCCGGCTCGCCCACGGCGATGGCTTTGCCGATGGCTTGGAAGGGAATCTTGCCCGTGATGTAGTCGATGCCCTTTTCTTTGGCTGCCCGTTCGGTCAGGCCCACGCTGGCTACCTGGGGGTGGCAGTAGGTGCAGCCTGGGAAGGTTTCCACTCGCTTGGGGGTGTGGCCCTGCTTGTAAATGCCTTCGATGCATTGGATGGCCTCGAAACTGGCGGTGTGCGCCAGCCAGGGGGGGCCAATGATATCGCCCACCGCGAAGACGCCTTTCATGGTGGTTTCATAGCGATCGTTTACCACCAGATACCCGCGGTCCAGCTTGGCCTTTTCGACCCCTTTGGGCAAGACGGCTTGGACGCCGATGGCCACCAAGCAGAGGTCCGCTTTCAGGGTTTGCTTTTTCTTGCCTTCGACGGTGATCTCGACCCCTTGGGCGGTCTTTTTTATGTCGGTGGTCTTGGTGTTCGTCAGGCAGGTGATGCCCTGTTTTTTGAAGGCCTTGGCCAGCTCCTTGCTGATTTCCTCGTCCTCCACCGGTAAGATGTTTGGTTGCATCTCCACTACGGTGACTTTGGTGCCGTAAGCGTTGAAAACGTAGGCAAACTCGATCCCAATGGCGCCGGCTCCGATGATGACGATTTCCTTGGGCTGCTCTTTCAGGACCATGGCTTCCTTAGAGCTGATGATCTTTTCACCGTCGAAGGGGAAACCGGGCATGTCCCGGCTTTTGCACCCGGTGGCAATGAGCAGGTCGGTGCAGTCGTGGGTTTCTTTTTTGCCGTCGGCCGTTTCCACCTCGACTTTTCCCGGACCGAGGACTTTGCCTTGGCCTGCGAGGTAATCGACTTTGTTCTTTTTGAAGAGGAATTCGATGCCCCCTGCCAGTTGGTCCGAGACCTTGCGTGATCGGCCCACGATCTTAGACCAATCAAAGGTCAGGTTTTCGGCCGAGAGACCGAACTCCTCCGCCCGGTGTTTCATGGTGTGGTAGAGTTCGGCGTTCTTCAGGAGAGACTTGGTGGGGATGCAGCCCCAGTTCAGACAAGTGCCTCCCGCGCGGTCCATTTCGACGCAGGCCACTTTTTTTCCGAGTTGAGCGGCACGGATGGCTCCCACGTAGCCCGCAGGCCCGCCGCCGATGACGATAAGGTCGTATTTCATAGATAGGGGCTGCGACGTTTGCAGCCCGTCCAGCCTTGGTGAGATCCGGTGCATTTCAATCGAAAAGGAGCTTCTTTTCGCGGGCGCCTGGACTGGTTTCGTGGGTGGCAAGCCCTCGCCGGAGGGGGTCCCGGTGGGGCGCTACTCTAGGAGCCGAAGCCGGATGTTTCGGAAGGCGATCTTCCCACGATTGAATTGCAGCCCGATGTGGCCGGCGGGGCGGGGGCTTTGGACGGTCAGCTCATAGAGTTTTTCCCCATCGAGCGTGACGCTCAAGACGCCCTTTTGGACCTGGAGGCGATAGCTCCTCCACTCGTCTTTTTCCCCGAGTCCTTCTTTCCGAAGAAACTTGACGACGCTCCCGGTGGGGAAGGGATTGGTGGGTGGGGCGATGTTGATTTCGTAGCAGTCGGTGGCTTCGTTTTCCACGACCGGCTCCGAGTTCAAGAAGATCCCGCTATTGGTGTCGAGCGGGGCTTTGAATTCCACCTCAAGCTCGTAGTTCAGGTAGCGTTCGGCGGTGGTGAGCAGGCTGATTTCGCCCTCACTGGCCGTGATGGTGCCGTCTTCCACCGCCCAGTTGACTGGGCCCTGCGCGGTCCAGCCTGCCAGAGTTTCCCCATCAAATAAGGAGATCCATTCCTCTCCGTAGGTGGTGGCGGTCAGGGCGAAAAAAAGAGCCAGTCGCTTCATCCAACCAAGAGAGACCAAGCCTCTTCGGAAGCAATCGGCTTTTCTGGCGCTTTCACTCCGGCGCCGACAAGAGGCTGGCCAAGGGTGCCAGGATTTCCGCCACTTGCTGCGGAGTGAGTAGAAAGACGAAGGGCTCTTCATCGCGGCGGCCGTAATAAAAGGCGGCCTGCGGTTGCTCGGTGGGCGCGGCGATTTTCAAAAAGAGGGTTTCTTCGCGCGTTTCGAAGTTCTTGGGGTCCATTTTTTCCATTCGCAGTCCCAAGGTGAGAAGCGGGTTTTCCAGACGTTCCAGGGCCTGCCTTTTTGAGTCGAGGAGCCACCGCTCGGCGCGATAATTTCCGAGGACTTTCGCGAGGGCTTGGGCGGCGGCCGGGTCGAGCTGAGGCCCGGCGTCCTGACCGTTGACGAAGGCTTGCCACTGATTGCGCTGGAAGTTGTAGTCCAGTTCGATGGTGTTGCCGGCAGCGTCTTGGATGCCGAGAGCACGCAGCTCGAGCATGGAAAAACTGCTGACGAGGGTGTCCCGCCAGGCTTCGGGGCGGGTGGGGAAGGCGTCGAGGACGCTTTCGGGGACCTCGACCACAAAGGGCTGGTCCCGCCGAGTCACCCAGACCCGCCCGTCCTCTTGGCGGACGAAGCGCAGCAGGCGAGGAGACGAGCCATCGAGAGGAAAGATGGAAAGCTCCAAATCGGGTTCATCAAAGCCATACTCGCCAAGCGTGCCCAGGGAGTCTGTCACGAACTCTTGGATGATTTTCGAGTGCACGGTTTGGAGGGCGAACTCGATAAGGGGGTCGTTGGCGGGCTGGATCTCGCCCAAAAATCCGAGCGACCAGCGATGGCCGAGGTTTTCGAGGAAGAAGTCGGCATTGCCGGGAGAACGAAAGACGACGTTGCGAATTTCTTCGGGGGCGAGGTGGACCAAGCGCCGACTCCGAAGGTCGTTCACTTTTGGGACGAGGCGCTTGGCCGTGCTGGCCGGCAACTTCATGACGAGATCACGCTGCCCGTGAGACACGCTCAGGAGGTCGCCTCCGTTTTGCTCGCCAAAGTGAAATTCGAGAGAGGTGCGCTCTCGTTCTTCGGTCCCGCCCAAGGCCAAATCAGTGGAGAGGCGCAGGCTGCCCTCTTGAGAGGGCGCGCTTTCGGGGCGGGCCAAAATCTGGGTGGCTCGCAGATCAAAGCAGTCTTCCAAAAGGGCAGTCACCACTTCTTGGTCGGCGCGATCTCGAATCGGACTGGCGAGCTGCCAAGGGGCCTCCGGGCTGCTCCGCTCGAGGGAGATTTCCCCCTGGGCATCGCCAAAGACGAGCTGCACCGCCAAGGCCATTTCCCGAGGAAAGGGGTGCGGATTTCGATAGAGCGCAAAAGGGCGGTCGAGTGCTTCGCGGACCGCTCCCGTGGCGAGGTAGAGGCGGGCATCACCTTCCCGGTCGAGGAGACGGAGGTAGCTCGTCGCCAAACGCTCTCGCTCCTCTTCTTCGGTGGCGACTTCCAGCTGGAGTGGCGAGCGGCTCCCGAGGGCGAGGCGAGCCAGGACTTGCTCGTGCTTGTCAAAGCACTCCACGAGCAGTTCCTGTCCTTCAGCCAAACCGTAGGCAGCCCATTGCGCTCCCTCGGGCAGGCGGTCCATGCTTTCGACCACCCGGGCCTGGTCAAGAAATTGCACCAGCGCTGGGGCGAGGGAAGGATCGAGCTCGTCCTCGAAGGGGGTCGTCACGACCCAGCGGCGACCGTTCCAGTGAAAGCGACATTCCTCTGTCCCTCGCTGCAAGCGGACTCGGGCCACGGTCTCGGGAGAAAACTGGTAGAAGGCCTCCCCCTCGTCGAGCGCGGGGGGCACGCTGCGCCAATCGACCCCCCCCAAAGCCACCAGAGCCACCCCGAGGGCGAGGCTTGGCAGAACGAGCTGTGGCAGAGCAAAGCGCATGGTCATTCACGGCGAAGTCGCCAGACGTAGAGCGCAAAGAGGAGCGCGCCCGCCGGCAGGAAAATGAGCAGGAGTCGATTGAGGAAGGTGCGGTCCTCCTCACGGATGTCGGCCGTGAAAAGGAGGGATTGCTCCGGCGTGGTCCCCACGAGTTCTTCCCGTTTCATGGCCCAGTTGAGCGCGCTCGAGATGAAATCGTAGTTCGGTTTGATGAGCGGCACGGGGTCGAGCAAATGGGGATTGCCTACCACCACCAGGCGGGGGGTGGAGACCTTCAGCGTGCCGTCTTCCACGCCTCCGAGTTCACTCATGGCCGCGAGGGCGACGGGGCCGGGCTCATCCAAGGTCGGGCTGAGCACGACCGGCTCTTCGGTCGGCCGGGTCTCGCCCCAGAAGGCCTCGGTGCTTTCGATGAGAGGGGTGGGGCGGATTTTGAGGGCCAGGAAGGTGGAGTCATTTTCAAAGACTTCCAGAGATTGAGACACTCCAGGAAAGCGGGTGTCGGTATTCCGAAAACTAGCCGTCCAGGGGATCCCAGGAGTGAAGCGGGCGGCCACCTCATAATCGAGCGTCAGGCCGGAGACGGGACTTTGCACGGTCCGCAGGACCACATTCCCCTGCGGCGAAATCCCAAAAGTCCGGGCAAAGGCATTCAGATTGGGCGTCTCGTATTCTGGGTTCAGAAGAAGCAAGAGCGCGCCCGCCTTTTCTCGCCACCAGTCGTGGACCAAGCGCAATTCGTCTTCGCTCAGGTCATAGCGGGGATTGATGAGCACGAGCGCGCGGGCGTCCTCTGGGATGGTCTCGATGGAATCGAGGCTGAGCTCGCTCAGCCGACCATGCTGGCGCGCCAGGATGCTCTGGAGAGTCGCACTGGCGGTCCCTCCGCTGGTTTGAGGCAGAGCGCCTTTCCCGGTCAGAAGATAAACCTGCGCGGGGTCGGTGATGGCGACCGAGTAAATGGCCGAAGACAGCGCTTCTTCCCCCGTCCGGGCCAGCAGCAGGGGAGTGCTCTTGCTCTCATCGAAGACCGCCATGTTGCTTTCAGCAATGGTCAGCTGGGACTCTCCGCAAACGACGATGATCGAGTTGCCGACGAATTCGACGCCAAAGCGCTGGGCCAGCTCGGCCGCTCGATTCGGCTCCCGCACCGGGTCGAAGGCATGGACTTGGAGGCGGCTCTTGGCCGCTTGGCGGTAGGTCTCAGCCAGTTCGCGGGCGTAGTGGTAAAGCGGCGAACTGCGACGGAAGGCCACCACCAGGTGGACGGTCTGGTCGAGACTGTGGAGAAAGTTGCGGGTGGAAGAGGAGAGGGTCAGCCGCTGGTCCTCCGTGAAGTCCCGCTGGAAGTAATGCTGGCAGGAGAGCACATTGACCGAGACGAAGAGCACGAGCGCCCCGCCGATTTGAAGCGACCGCCAGAGAGGACGGAGGCGACGGTCGCGGGCCGAGGCAGGTGGGTGGTCCGTTTGGCTCATGCGTCAGACCCCTCCTCGCTGTTGGCGCAGAGCGGTGTAGGTCAGGAAGAGAAAGAAGGCCGCCAGGCTGAGGTGCCAAAAGAGCGGGCGGGTATCAAAGAGGCCTTGGGAGAAGCGCCGCATGTGGGAGCTGGCGCTGACGTGTTCGACGATGGCTTGGGTCACGGTCGGCAGATTGCGGAAGAACTCGTTCAAGAAACCGAAGGCAAAGAAGGCCAGCAAAATGGTGAAGGTGAGCAGGGCGGCCAGGAGCTGATTCGAGGTCAGGGCAGAACCAAAGCAGCCCACGGCTAGCATCTGGGCCCCCAAGAGCAGAATGAGGGCATAGGCACACCAGTAGGCCCGCCCGCTGATGATGGCGTCCTGGCCGGTCACCCATTCGAAAATGCGAAAGTTGAGCCCGCTCGGCAGCCACAAAAGCGTGAAGAGAATGAGCGCGGCGGTGTATTTCGCGAGCACCACCGAGCTGACGTTCACCGGTGCGGTGAAAAGGGTTTCTATGGTGCCGAGCTTCTTCTCCTCTGCGAAAAGGCGCATCGTGAGCAGCGGCACGATCACGAGCAGGGGCATCCAAAAGAGCAGGAGCGAGTTCGCGTTGAAGACGATTTGCACCAAACCAAAAGGGGAAGGCCCTTTCGTGAATTCGCCGACCGAGAAACTGAAGGCCAGTCCTTGCGTGAAGATCAGAAATCCTAAAGCGAGATAGGTCACCGGTGAGTTGCGGTAGACGTTCAGCTCTTTTTTTAAGAGGATCCAATAGGCGCGCATGGCTCAGGCGTCGGGATGGGTGATTTCAGTGAAGACGTCCTCGAGGGACGCCCGCTTGAAGCGGAACTCCCGCAGGGGCCAGCCGTGCTCTTTGACCAATCGATCCAGCTGCGGCCGGACGTCCTCGCCCGCCACGCAGCGGATGACGAGGCGAGTCCAGTCTTCTGCCAAAGGCGTCGCCACCACTTTGCGGACGCCGGCCAGTTTGCGGCAAAGTCGCTCCACATTGGCCTCGCCCGGCTGGACCTCCACCACGAGGGTGCTAGCTCGGCGGAGCTGCTTGGCGAGAAGCCCCGGGGTGTCCGAGGCCTTGACCGTGCCGCGGTCGAGGATAATGACCTTGTCGCAAATGGCCTCCACTTCGCTCAAAATGTGGGTGGAGAGAAGGATGGTGTGCTTCTCCCCCAAGTTTTTGATGAAGTCGCGCACCTGGCGGATTTGATTGGGATCGAGACCATTGGTCGGCTCGTCGAGAATGAGGAGAGGGGGGCGGTGAATGAGGGCGTCCGCCAGCCCGACTCGTTGCCGGTAGCCCTTGGAGAGATTCTGAATGATTTTGCGCCGCACCTCTTCCAGACCGCATTGCTTCATGACGACCTCCGTCCGCTCGCGACACTCTTTTCGGGGCACGCCCTTGAGTTCGGCCCGGAAGCGGAGGTATTCCTTCACGCGCATCTCGGGATAGAGAGGGACATTTTCCGGCATGTAGCCAATGCGCCGTCGGGCTTCGAGCGAATGGGCCACCACATCGATCCCGTCCACCTCCACCCGGCCCTGGGTGGGCGAGAGGTAGCCAGTGATCATGCGAAGCGTCGTCGTCTTGCCGGCGCCATTAGGACCGAGAAAGCCCACGATTTCTCCCCGGCCTACCTCAAAAGACACCTCCCGCACCACGGTCTTCCCATAGTATTTTTTGGTGAGCTGTTGGACGCGAATCATGAAGGCGGGGCGCGCAACTAAGGCGGGGCGGGCTGAAATGACAAGTTTCCCTTAGAATTTCCAAAGAAAACGGTGGAGAAACGCGGTTCGAAGGGGCAAGTTTTGTGTCGCTTCCCCCAAACCCTTTTCCTCCGCACCTACTTTTCGCTCCCCGCCATGAAGGCCAGCATTTCTCCCCGTGCCAACGCCGCGCTCCTCGACGCCAAATACGAGGAGTGGCGGATCGATCCGCAGAACATGGAGCCCACCTGGTCGGCCTTCTTCGAAGGCTTCGAGCTCGGGGTGGACCAGTCCAGTTCAGAGGACGGGGAATCCCTCGATGGGGTGACCCAACTGAGCGAAGAACAGATCGCTCTCCGCGCCAAGATCGTCAGCCTCGTTTACAGCTACCGCTCGCTCGGTCACACCGTCGCGGACATCGACCCGCTCGGCAAGCAGGAGCGGCGGAATGAAGCCCTGGAGTTGGCTGCATTGGGTTTCAAAGAAGCCGACCTCGACCGCGAGTTCGCCACCTCGTTTTTCCAAGGCAATCGCAAAATGACTCTCCGCATCATGATCGGGGAGCTGAGGAAAATCTATTGCGGAAAAATCGGTTTCGAATTCCTCCATATCCACAACCAGGAGATCCGGAATTGGCTGCGGGAGCGGATCGAACGTCGTTTTAATGAAGATCGCCGCCCCAAGGCCTTCATTCGCAAGAAGCTCTTCAAGTGGCTGGAAGAGGCCGAAGCGCTCGAGCACTTCCTCGGGAAGAAATTCGTCGGCGTGAAACGTTTTTCCTTGGAGGGGAGCGAGGGCATGATGGTGGGACTGAACACCGTGCTCAATCACGGCCCCGAGCTCGGCGTGGAAGAAATCGTCATGGGCATGGCCCACCGGGGCCGGGTCAATGTGCTGGCGAATTTTCTCCGCAAGCCCCTTCCGCTGCTCTTCCACGAGTTTCACTCCAGCTATGTTCCGGATCTCCTGACGGGCGATGGCGATGTGAAATACCACCTCGGCTACGAAGTGACTCGCCAAAATTGGGATGGCCAAGAGGTGAAAGTCTTCTTGGCCGCCAATCCCAGCCACCTCGAAGCGGTCAATCCCGTGGTTCAAGGCAAGGCCCGCGCCCGCCAGCGAATCATTGGCGACAGCGTGGAACGCAAGCGCGTGCTGCCCATCCTCGTCCATGGCGATGCCGCCTTCGCTGGCCAGGGCCCGGTAGCGGAAGTCCTCAATCTCTCGCAACTAACCGGCTACCGCACCGGCGGCACCATCCACCTCGTGGTGAACAACCAAATCGGCTTCACCACCATGCCAGAGGACGCTCGCTCCTCCGCCTACTGCACGGACGTGGCCAAAATGATCGACGCCCCCATCCTCCACGTGAATGGCGATGAACCGGAAGAAATCTACTGGGCCTTCAAGCTCGCGCTTCGCTACCGGCAGGACTTCGGCCGCGACATCGTCATCGACCTCCTCTGCTATCGACGCCAAGGCCACAACGAAGCCGACCAAGCGGCCTTCACCCAACCGCAGCAAGCACGCACCATCGCCGAGCAGCTCTCCGTCACCCAGAAATACAAGAAACACCTCCTGGAAGAAGACCCCGAGGTCACCGAGCCAGAGGTGCAGGAAATCATCGATGCCAATGCCAACCGCTTGGAGAAGGGCTTGACCGAGGTTAAGGCGCTCCTGGAACGGGGCGAGCCCCCGGCCGACCCCACCAAGGTCGCCATTCTCCAAAACCAATACAATTACCAGCCCTGCCCCACCGGGATCGAGACCGAGAAGCTCCTCGAACTCGGCCACCGGCTGGTGAGCGTGCCCGAGGGCTTCCGCATCAACCCCACTCTCGAAAAGCGCTTCCTTCCCCGACGCCGCGAAGCCCTCGAACAAGGCGGACCCTATGACTGGGCCTTCGCGGAAGCCCTGGCCTTCGCCTCCCTCTTGGTGGAAGGCATCGGCGTGCGCCTCTCGGGCCAGGACAGCCGCCGCGGCACCTTCAGCCAACGCCACTCCGTCTTCTACGACACCGAAACCCGGGAACGCCACATCCCCCTTCTTACTCTCTCGGAGGACCAAGCGAAATTTTGCGTCTACAATAGCCTCCTCTCGGAGAACGCCGTCCTCGGCTTCGACTACGGCTACTCCCTCATGGTGCCCCAGGTCCTCATCCTTTGGGAAGCCCAGTTTGGGGACTTCGCGAATGGGGCTCAAGTCATCATCGACCAATTCATCGCCTCCTCCGAATCGAAGTGGCAACAGCCCAGTGGCATCGTCATGCTCCTGCCGCACGGCTATGAAGGCATGGGCCCGGAGCACTCCAGCGCCCGCCTCGAGCGCTTCCTCCAGCTCTGCGCCGAGGGCAATATGCAAGTCTGCAATCTCACCAAGCCCGCGCAATACTTTCACCTCTTGCGGCGCCAGATGAAACGGGAAAACTTCCGCAAGCCGCTCATCGTCATGTCGCCCAAGAGCTTGCTCAGTCACCCGGGGTGCACCTCGCGCACCGAAGATTTTGCCGGGGAAAGCCGCTTCCAGGAAATCCTCCGTGACGAGCGATTCTTCGAGCACCCCGAGCGCGTCAGCCGCCTCATCTTCTGCTCGGGGAAAGTCTACTTCGACCTCGTGAAGTATCGTGAAGAACAGGAGCTCAACGACGTCGCCCTCATCCGTGTGGAACAACTCTACCCCTTCCACTGGGAGCTCATCAAGGAAATCATCTCGCCCTACGCGCAGGCGTCCAAATGGGTCTGGTGCCAGGAAGAACCGCTCAACCAAGGGGCTTGGTTCTACATCAGCCATCGACTCCAAAAGCTCACTCGCCACCGAATCCGCTTCGCCGGCCGGGACCGCGCCGCCAGCCCGGCCGTTGGCTCGAAGGCCCTCCATGAGGCCGAGCAGAGGAAACTCGTCGAGCAAGCCTTCCACGTCTGAGCCTGAAAATTGCCCCCACCTCGCAACCCCTCTTGCGTGGCGGCAGCTTCTGTCCTAGGCACCGGGAAAGCAAACCTCCTCCATGGCCACCGCAGTCACCATCCCCGCCGTCGGCGAATCTGTTTCCTCGGGCACCATCGCCACCTGGCACAAGCAAGACGGAGAAAACGTCGCCGTCGGTGACATCCTCCTCACCCTTGAAACCGACAAAATTTCCCAAGAGCTCGAAGCCGAAGCCGAAGGAATCCTCCGGATCGGAATCGCCGAAGGCGAAGAAGTCGAGATTGGAGCGGTCGTCGCCACCATTGAAGAAGGGACCACCACCACCGCTCCCCCCGCCGCCATCTCGGAAGAAGCCGCCGCTCCCGAGTCCCCCGCAGCCAGTCGCAGCGGGGAAACCATTGACGTAAAAATCCCCGCCGTCGGCGAATCCATCTCCTCCGGCACCATCGCCGCTTGGCACAAGCAAGACGGAGAAAACGTGGCCGTGGGCGACAATCTCCTCACCCTGGAAACGGACAAAATCTCCCAAGAACTCGAAGCGGAAGCCGACGGGGTTCTCCGGATTGCGGTCGAAGCTGGGGAGGAGGTCGAAATCGGCTCCGTGGTCGGCAAAATTCAAGTCGGGGCCGCCAAAGCCTCCCCGAAGCCCGACCCCACTCCCGCCCCGCAGACTCCGCCCCCCACCCCCCCAGTGGCTGAGCCCAAGAAAGAAAGCCCCGCCCCGGCTGCCAAGCCGCCCCGCCCGCCCGCTCCCCTCTTGGTCAAAAGTGAGGAGCGCGTCACGCGCACCAAGATGAGCCAGCTGCGCCAGAAAATCGCCAGCCACCTCGTCAACGCCCAGCAAACCGCTGCCATCCTCACCACCTTCAACGAATGCGACATGAGTGCCGTCATGGGCTTGCGCAAAGTGCTTCAAGAAGACTTCGTGGAACGCCATGGCATCAAACTCGGCTTCATGTCCTTCTTCGTAAAAGCCGTCGTGGAGGGCCTCAAAGCGGAGGCCAATATCAATGCCAGCCTCGATGGCAAAGAAATCGTGAACTACCACTACTATGACATCGGGATCGCCGTCGGCACTCCCAAAGGACTCGTCGTCCCCGTTCTGCGGGATTGCGATCAAAAAAGCTTCGCTGAAATTGAGCAAAACATCATCGACCTCGCCACCAAAGCCCGCCAAGGCAAACTCGCCTTCGAAGACCTCCAAGGAGCCACCTTCAGCATCACCAACGGCGGCATCTACGGATCGCTCCTGAGCACCCCCATCCTCAGCCCACCGCAGAGCGGTATCTTGGGCATGCACAGCATCCAACAACGCCCCATCGCGCAAAACGGCCAAGTCGTCATCAAGCCCATGATGAACCTCGCCCTCAGCTACGACCACCGCATCGTCGACGGCAAAGAAGCCGTCACCTTCCTCATCCGCGTGAAAGACTGCATCGAGAACCCTGCACGGCTGTTGGTGGGGGCTTGAGCGTTACAAAGTTCGGCTCTTCGCGGAAAATAATGGGAGAGAAGTGAGCTTGAGCAAGGGAAAAGGGTTCCCAGAGTGGGGGCATGAACTGGAGCAACACCCTGAATGAACACTACGGCCAGCTATTGGGATTGGAGGAGCCTTGGGAAGTCAAG
>JBCCJK010000026.1 GCA_039027815.1 Verrucomicrobiota bacterium | reverse complement strand
GCGGGGAAGGGAGAGCCGGAGTCTTTCGAGCCAGCCCTGCGTTGCTCCTCGGTTACGGTGCCTGCACCGCGCCCTCGTCGCGCCTTGGTCTGGCCCGAAATCCACTCGGCCATTCTACCAGCCAATTCTGCAGCTTGGTATAAGGGGAGAGGTTTCGGGGTTCGGGCTTCGAGGAAATTATCGGTTGAAGCGGGCGGCTTCGCGATCGGCTTCTCGTTTTTCGGTCTTGGCCTTCAGGTCTTGGCGCTTGTCCCCGTGGTTCTTGCCCTTGCCGAGACCGATTTCAATTTTCACGAATTGGTTTTTCCAGTAGGCCCGGAGGGCGATGAGGGTTTGACCTTTCTGTTGCTCCGCTTGGGCGAGGCGGAGGATTTCCTTTTTGTGGAGGAGGAGCTGGCGAGGGCGTTTGGCGGCGTGTTGTTCGATCCCGGCATTTTCATAGGGCTGGATGTCCATGCCGTGGAGGAATACGCCCTTTTTCTCGACGCGGGCAAAGGCGTCGCCCAGGTTGACCTTGCCTGCGCGGATGGATTTGACCTCGGTCCCGCGCAATTCGATGCCTGCCTCGAGCGAGTCGAGGATGTGGTAATCCCGACGGGCCTTGCGATTGACGGCGATGTCGCTCTCTCCGCCTCGCTTTTTGCTCATGGCTGGGGTGTCCTACGGTCTCGCAAGGACCGGCAGGGGCCGGATGGCTTCAGGCCTCGGCCGCTTCGTCATCGAGCACGATTTTGCCTTCGATGATTTCCATGAGGGCGACGTCGGAATGCCCCATGCCGATTTCTTGGCGCACGAGCGCCGGGCTGCCGGCGTTCAACTGGCGGACTCGTTTGGAGACCATGTTGATGAGCACCCGGGGGTCTTCCACGATTTTCGAGGCATCCTGCACCAGGTTGGCCTTCATGGAGGAGCGGAAAAAGTTCCCGCTGAAGGCGGGCGTGGGGATGGGGTTTTCCGCAAAGGTGTCGTCGCTCATAAATCCTCGAAAAAACGTTCTCCCGACCCGTTGGCCGGAGGGGATGGAGTGCTTAGCACGCTTTGATGAGGGCGCAAGCGGGAAGTCGGTGGAAGGGCGCGGCTACTTTTTGCGCGCCGGCATGAGAGTGATTTGCTTCATGCGCTGCTTTTCGGGCGGGCTCCAGGTGAGGATGGTTTTGTCTTTCAAGAGGGCGTTGTGGACGATCCGGCGATGGTAGGAATTCATGGGGGGAAGCTGGACCGGCTTGCCGCTGGCGCGGACTTGTTCGACGGCTTCTTTCACCCCGGCCAGGAGCGCTTCGTCTTGCTGGGTCCGGTGCCGTGCGGCGTCGACCCGGATTTTGGGGGAGTCGGGCAAGCGCTCTGAGAGGAGGCGGTTGACCAAGTATTGGAGGTCATCCAGGCGGTCTCCCTCCGGGCCGACCAGGGCTTCGGCCCCCTTCCCAGTCACTTGGAGGGCTGGCTGGCCAAAGGCGTTCTCCTCCTGAATCTCCAGCTCGCCGAAGCCGAGCCGATCCAGGGTTTCCCGGAGAATGTCCCGTGCGCTTGCCACATAATCCGCCATGAAGGGGATGATGGCTTAGGCTGGAGAAATTTCCAGTGAGAGGGCGCGACTTGCGCAAAAATTTTTAGCCGCCGGTGCGTGGGGGCCGCTTTTTTTTCTTTTTGGGCTTCTGATTTGGATTTTGGCAGGGGGAGGGCGGCTGCGGGAGAGAGCGCTTTTTCTGAGGGGGCTTCTTTTTCAGCTCGGGCTCGGGCAGGTTTCGTGTGAGGTAGGTCTGGCCCACGCTGAAGATGTTTTGGGTGGTCCAATAAAGCGCGAGGGCGGAGGCGAAACCGTAGCAGACGACGAGAAAAATCAGTGGCATGAACATCATGATTTTCTGCTGGGTGGGGTCGCCCGCCTGGGGGGTGACTTTCATCTGCCAGATCATGGTGGCCCCCATGAGGAGGGGCAGGACATTCACGGGGAAACCGAGCACTTGGAAAATGGTGTCCGGCTGCGAGAGATCCCCCACCCAGAGAAAGGCTTCATGGCGAAGTTCGACCGCGTTCATGAGCATGCGGTAGAAGCCGAAGAAGATGGGCATTTGCAGGAGCATGGGGAGGCAGCCGCCCAGGGGATTGACTCCGTAGTCCCGGTAGAGCTTCATGGTCTCTTCGTTGAGCTTTTTGGCATCGTCCTGATACTTTTCCCGCAGCTCTTTCATGATGGGCCCGAGCTTGGCCATCCGCTTCATGGTCCGCTGGGAACGGTGATGGAGGGGCCAGAGGACGATCCGAATCAGGAGGGTCACGAGGACGATGGCGATCCCGAAGGAGCCGGGCACCGAGCGGAAGAAGCCTTCGATGCCATTCATTCCCCGGTTGAGGAGCTTGCTGAAGGGCGAGGCCAGCCAGCCGACCACGGGCAGCTCGCCATAGAGCATGATTTCAGACCACTCTCCCTCCATTTTGGTGAGCATGGGATATTTCTTGGGTCCGGCGAAGATTTCGAAGGTGAATTCCTGCGCTGGGGTTTCGGGATTCAGGCTGACGGCCGGTAAGGATAGGGAGAGGGCGGCGCGGTATTTTTCTTTGTCGCTCCCAGGAATCTGCGCGGCGTAGCGGATGGCCCAGACGGTGGCGTCCTTGGCTTCCGGGAGGTGGAGAAGGGTGGCGTAGAATTGGTTGGTGACCCCGGCCCAAGCGACTTTTTCAAAGGATTGGTTGTAGCTCTCGCGGGCGGCGCGGAACCAGCCTTTTTTGAAGTAGTTGACGTCCTTGTATTCGCTATCGCCATCCGCGCGAATGGCGAAGCCTGTCTGGTTTTCCCATTCGCTTTCCTGGAGGGGCCCGAGGCTGCCGGCGTAGAGGCCGAGGCTTTCGGAGGAGAAGACGCCTTGGGGGGAGGCGAGGCGGAGGTGGAGGTCGACGCGGTAGAGATCGCCTTCGAGGTCCCCCTGCGTGAGTTGGTAGGTTTTGGTGATGGCGAGGCCGTCTCGGGTCGTTCCTTGGAAGACAACTTCGTCATTGGTCTGGCTGAGGAGGGTGAAGGGGGTGTCGTCCACTTTGCCCACGCCGCGGGTGAGGGCGCCGATGGGGTGGTTGCCGAAGCGATTGAGGGTGACGGGGCCGAATTCGCCCTCGGAGGTGGTTTCATCATTGAGGATTTCGACCGCCTTGATGCCTCCGCCGTGAGTGGTGAAGATGAACTTGGCTTCGTCGGTGCTGAGGGTGGCCAATTCCTCTGCGGGGCGTTCCGGGGTGGGAGGGCGAGTTGGCTGCACGAGTGAGCCGTCCGGGGCCTCTTCGCCGGGGGCTTCTTCCGCGATGGTGGTGGGATCCTGTTCGGCGGGAGGGGGTCGATTTTCGCGTTCCCAGGCCTCGCGCTCCTGTTGTTTGCGACTGACGTCCCACATGTTCACGAAGAAGAGGACGGCGCAGATGATAATGACGATCCAGGCTTTGCGATCCATTATGAGGCGTTCTTAGGAGGAGAGGGTGTCGAGGAAGGCGCGAGAGGCCGGGCGGCGGGGCGGGACCGGGTCCATTCCACTGCCCCCCCACGGCTGGCAGCGCAAGAGCCGCCAAAGCCCCAGCGCGAGGCCTCGAAGGCTTCCATGAATTTTCAAGGCATCAAGGAAATACTGTGAGCAGGTGGGCGAGTAGCGACAGCCGCAAAGAGGGCCGGCCAATGCGTGCAAAATGGGCGAGCCAAAACGCTGGTAGCCGCGGATGAAAAGCTGGAGCAGGCGATTCATGGGCAGCGATGTTTCAAGGGCGAGCGAGGAGGGGGAGCTCCAGTTTGCGAGCCAGGTAGAGCCAGTCTTTTTGCAGTTGAGCGAAGGGGGCGTCCCTGGCCGGATGACGAGCGATGGTCACGATGCGCAGGGGAGCCGCCGGGTCGAGGCCGGAGGTTTGCAGGATGTGGCGGAGGCGACGGCGAAGTTGGTTGCGCAGGACTGCTTGGCCGAGGTGTTTGGGCGTGATGAAGGCCACACGCAGGCTGCTCAAGGCGGGATCCCGGTGGACGCTCAGAATGAGGCGGCGGGTCTTGCGAGAGCTGCCTTCGGCGCGGGTGAGCAGGAATTCCCCGCGGCCGCTCATGCGGCGGTTTCGAGGCAGGCGCATTCGCGAACATCTCTGGGAGGTCCAGAGTGAGGAGGGCCGGGACTAGCTGCCTGCGTGGCGTTTGTAGTGGATCTCCGCCCCCTTGGGAATGAGGCGCTTACGACCACGGCGACGACGGTTGCGAAGAATGTCCCGCCCGGCCTTGGAACTCATGCGGGCCCGGAAGCCGTGTTGGCGCTTGCGGACTCGCTTGGAGGGCTGGAAGGTGCGTTTCATAATTCGATGGCAGTTCGGCGTTTTCCCTGCCCGAGAGGACAGCGGCAGGGAGGGTATTCATTTGACGCTGGCTGTCAACTGCGTTCCACTCCCTTGCCGTAACTGTGGTCTCCATGTCGTCCCTCCTTTTTTGCTTCTTCGCCGGGATCGGTCCTTCGGCTGTGCCGGGAATTTCCGCGGGGGAGAACAAGATCGGGATGCAAAATTATCAGGAGGCCACCGATGCCATGGCCTTGGTTTTGTTGGCGACGGTGGCCGTCATCACGATTGGCGTGTCGCTCGTGGCCCTGCACCTCTTCCGTCGGCATCGCCAGCCGCATCCCACTCTTCAAGGGCTCGAGGATTTGGCGGAGGAAGAGCGCCGTCCGCCCCGTCTGCCTGCGGGTGGAGGTGCGGCCGAGGAGAGGGAACCGTGGGAGAAAGAGGGCGATTGGTGGCGGAAGGATTGAGGGCAGGCGATTGGTTTCCGGTTTCAGGTTTCGGGTTTCGGGTGCGAGGAAGAGAGGCGTGGGGCCGCTTTCCGGCTTGATCTAGCGGCTTGCTAGGGCGGGTTTTTAGCGAAGGCGGGCTCGCCACATCCATTCGCGGCCCACCCGGCCGGGGTAGGCGTTTTCGGGTTGCCATTCTTGCTCGACCTCGAAGGAGCGGTCGAAGCGGCGGTGGAGTTCTTCTTTGGTGGTGCCAAAGGGTGGGCCGGACTGGGTTTCGGGATCGAGGAAGAAGACGGCCAGGAAGGTTCCGCCGGGGCGCAGGAGGGAGGCGATGGCCGCGACATATTCCTGGCGATGAAGGGGTGAAATCGCACAAAAACAGGTGTGCTCCCAGACGCAGTCAAAGGCCCCTCGCCAGCGAGCTGGCAGCTGGAAGAGGTCGGCTTGATGGAAGCTAGCCAAGGGCACGGCCGGTGCGGCCTGGGCCGCTGCGATGGCGGAGGGGGCGATGTCGAGACCGACGCTTTCCAGGCCAGCCGCTGCCAGGGCGCGGACGTCGTGCCCCAGCCCGCAGCCCGGGACGACCACGCGGCGGCCCTGCCAGGGGTGGGTCCGCAGAAAATCGAGTAGGCCAGGGCTGGCGGCTCCTTTGTCCCAGGGGGTGTGGCCTTCTTGATACCGGCCTTCCCAGTCCCGGGCTCTGCTGGTGTCGGGAGGGATCTCTGTCATGGGCTTTGGGTAGCGGCGGCTGGCCGGTTGGGCGAGGGGTTTCTTTCCCCTTGCGGCGAGGGAAGCGAGGCGCTATTCGCTGCCACGGGCGGGGTCCCGCTACGTCGCCTTATGGGTTTGAAAGTATTTCTGCCGATCAGTCTGCTTTTGCTGGTTTGGGGGGCTTGGTTTTACCAGAACAAGCTCGGGAGCGAGGCGCGTCTTTCCGGGGGCAATGTGACTTATCTGCGGCAGGTGTTGGGCGATTTCTTTGACGATCGCAATCCGGAGTTTTTAGAGGACCGCTCGGCTGCCACTCCGGCCCATTTGTTGTGGTTTCACATCGACCGGGAGACCCACGAGTATCGACTCTATTTCGTGGATTGCCCGCGGCCCCAGATCCCGGAGTTGCTGGCTTTGGAAGGGGGTGCCTACACGGGGTTCGATCCCATTTTGCGCGACCAACAGCGCTACTTCGGCGGCCTCCCGGTGGAGAAGCTCTTGGAGGTGGGCCAGGAGGCGCAGGCTTTCGTCCACGAGCAGCTGCGAACGCGCGAGTTCCGTTTGGTGACTCGATGGGAACGGGTAGGGGAGTCGCTCGCGAGCGATGTGCAGTATTATTGCTACCTGCTCTTTCGCAATGAGGACGGGGGGGAGAGTTACCTCAGTGAGATGTTGGTGGAGCGGGGGTATGCTCGCCCCGCGGCCCAGGGGCACAGCACGCCGTTCCTCGAGCCGGAGAAGGACTACCGGGAATATCTCAGAGGCCTGGCGGAAGAGGCGCGGCAGGCGAGGCGGGGGGCTTGGGCCTACGCGGGGTGAGTGCGTTTTCCCTTCTACGCGAGGACGCGGATTCTTTGGCTCGGGCAGGCGAATTGGCCACGGCCCACGGTCTCATTCCCACCCCGCGCTTCATGCCGGTGGGCACCCAAGGCACCGTCAAGTCGGTTAGCCCCCATGAACTGCGTGAGGAGGTCGAGGCCCGCGTCCTTTTGGGAAATACCTACCATTTATTTCTTCGTCCCGGGCTGGAGGTGATTCAGAGAATGGGGGGGCTGCATCGCTTCATGGCTTGGGACCGGGCCATTCTGACCGATAGCGGTGGCTACCAGGTGTTCTCGCTGGCTAAGCTTCGCCAGATTCAGGAGGCGGGAGTCACTTTTCAAAATCATCTCAATGGAGCGGAGACCTTTCTCAGTCCCGAGGTTTCGCTGGAAATCCAAGCGACGCTCGGGGCCGACATTGCCATGGCCTTCGACGAATGCCCGCCCTACCCCTGCGAGCGCGGTTACGCGGAGGAGAGTCTCGCGCTGACCACTCGCTGGGCGGGGCGCTGTCGGGAGTGGCATGCGGCCTCGCACCGGAGCCATCTTCCCTGGGAGGGAAGGCAGTGGCTGTTTGGGATCGTGCAGGGCTCGGTTTACGCCGATCTCCGGGAGCGGGCGGCCCGCTCGCTGGTAGATCTGGACTTCGATGGCTACGCGGTGGGGGGCGTGAGTGTGGGCGAGCCGGAAGAGGAGATGATGCGGGCGGTCGAGCATTCGGTGCCCTTTCTTCCGAAGACGCGCCCGCGCTACGCCATGGGCTTGGGCACCCCGCCGCAAATGGTGGAAATGATCGCCCGGGGGATTGATCTTTTCGATTGCGTGCTGCCGACCCGCTACGCCCGACATGGCACGGCCTTCACCGCGGACGGGCCGCTCAACTTGAAGAATGCCAAGCACCGCTTGGACGAGACGCCCGTGCAGGCCGATTGCGCTTGTCCTTGTTGTCGCGAATTCAGCCGCGCCTACCTGCATCATTTGATCAAGTCAGGGGAAATCCTCGGATTGCGGTTGCTTTCCCTCCACAATCTGCATTTCTATGTCGCCCTGACGGAAAGGGCTCGCCAGGCGGTGCTCGACAATCGCTTCGGCGACTTTCGGAAGGAATTTCACGAACGCTACCGCGCTGCCTGATCCGCGCTCACCCCGATCCACAAGATGACCCAGCTTTTTACGATCCTCGCTCAAGACGCTCCTCCGGGCCCCAATCCGCTCCAGAGCTTTCTCCCGATCATCCTGATCTTCGTGGCGATGTATTTCATCCTCATCCGCCCGCAGAGAAAGAAGCAAAAGGAGACCGAGGCCATGGTGGCGGCTATGAAGACGGGCGACCAGGTGGTGACGGCCGGGGGCATCCACGGCATCGTTATGGGAGTGAGCAAAACGACTGCCGCCATCAAGGTCTGCGAGGGCACCAAGATCGTCTTCGAGAAATCCTCCATCACGCGGGTGGTCAAGAAGGGGAAGGGGAATGAAGAGGAGACGGTGGAGGCTGAGGCGGAAGTGGTGGGAGAGAAGAAGAAGTAGGATTTTCGATTTTCGGATTTGGGGGTGGCGGACTGCGGGTGAGTTCTTTCCCCGAACTTGCCTCGGGGGATAGGCTTGCACGTCGGCGATTTGCCGCTACCTCTTGCCCCCCTCACGTTTCGCCACTTTCATGACCGACCAAATCGTCGTTTTCCTCGTCGCCCTTGCCATCGCGGTTCTCTTTTTCTGGTATTGCACGACTGACCTGAGCGCCCGCCGCAAGATCATTGGCTCGGTCCTGACGGCTCTCCTGGCGGCCTTTTGCCTGGCCGCGATTTACCCGCCGGACAAGAACCTCAAGCTCGGGATCGATCTGGCCGGGGGCAGTGAATTTGTCCTCAAACTCCAGCCCAACCCCGGCGAGGAAATCTCCCTCACGGCTCAAGAGCAGGCCATCCGGGTGCTCACCGAGCGCTTGAATCTCTACGGCACTTCCGATGCCTTGATCGTGCCGCAAGACCGCGATGGAGTGCTGGTTCAGATGCCGGGGATCGAGGCAGCCCAGCGCGATGAGATCCGCCAGATTCTCCAGAAAGCGGCCAAGCTCGATTTCCGCATGGTGCACGACGACACGCAGAGCTTGGTGGCCCAGGGAGTGACCCCTCCCGGCTACGAGCTGAAGGAGGTGACGGAGTTCGACGAGGAGGGCGAGCCGATCTCGAGCGATTTCATCTTGGTCAGCCGGAAAATCTCTTTTGAAGGCAAACATGTAACCGATGCCCGGGCCGTGCAGGGGGCGGTCGGTTGGAGTGTCAGCCTGAGCTACGACAATGAGGGACGCGGCCTCTTCTTCGAGCTGACCAAAAACAATGTGGGTCGTCTCATGGCCATCATGGTGGATGGCGAGGTGGTCAGTTATCCCCGCATCAACGCCGCCATCAATGGAAACACCGAAATCACGGGGCAGTTTTCCCGCAGCGAAGCGGAGCAACTGGCCAACAGCCTGGAAAACCCCCTTGAGAATGGACTGCGAATCGCACGGGAGCGATCGGTATCGGCTAGTTTGGGCCAAGACACCATCGAACAAGGGTTGACCGCCGGCCTCATCGGACTCGGTGCCACGCTCCTCTTCGTCATCATCTTTTATCGCTTGGCGGGTGTCATCGCTTTGGCCGGTCTCGGGGTGAACATCGTGATTTTGTTTGGCATCATGGCGATGTTCCAAAGCAGCTTCACCCTTCCGGGAATCGCGGGCATCATTTTGACGATTGGAATGGCCATCGATGCCAACGTCCTCATTTTTGAGCGACTCAAGGAGGAGCTCAAGGTCGGGAAATCCTTGGGGGCGGCCATTCGCTCTGCTTACGACAAGGCCTTCTCGGCCATCTTCGACGCCAACATCACGACGCTCATCACCGCGGTGATTCTTTTCTTCGTGGGGAGTGGGAGCATCAAGGGTTTTGCCATCACCTTGACGGTCGGCATCGTGGCCTCGCTTTTCAGCTCGCTCATTTTCACCCGGGTCTGCTTCAGTTGGCTCTTGGACGCCAAGCTTCTCACCAAGTTGGCCGTGGGGGGGCTGTGGAAACAGCTCGGCATCAACTTCCTCGGGATGAACAAACTTCGCCTGGTGGTCTCGAGCGCGCTCATCGTGCTCTCGGTCAGCACCTTGGTGATGAAAGGGGATCGGGCCTTGGGAATCGACTTCACGGGGGGGGATCGCCTGACCTTCTTGGCGGGCGAAGAGGTGGCCACGGTGAGCGAAGTCAAAGACACCCTCCGCGGCGTTGACCTCCAGCGGGAGCCAGCGGTCCAAGAGCAAAAGACTGCCAATGAGCGCTTCATCACGGTGCGGGCCGCGGCTGGGGACAAGGGGGCCATTCTCGCTGCCCTCGCGATCGCCTTTCCGGGCATTGAGGACGATATGCAGGAGGAGAATGTGGGCCCGGCTCTCGGGCAGCAAATGATGGTGGAGTCCCTCATTGCGCTCGGTATAGGGCTGGTCGGCATTCTGCTCTACGTGAGCTTCCGCTTTGAGTTTGCTTTCGCGATCGGCGCCATTGCCGCTCTCTTCCATGATCTTTTGATCGGCATTGGTTTGGTGGCCTTGGGCTTTGAGATCAATCTCATTATGGTGGGGGCCTTCCTCGCGATCGCCGGCTACTCCATCAATGACACGATCGTGGTCTTCGACCGCATTCGTGAGACGCTCCTCCTGAAAAAGGGCGATGTGAAGGAGATCATGAACATCGCGATCAATGCCACGCTCAGCCGGACCTTGCTGACTTCGGGCACCACCATCATCACGGTGGCGGTGCTGCTCTTCTTCGGAGGCCCTGAGCTGCGGAGCTTCTCGGCCGCGATTTTGATCGGCGTGCTGGTGGGGACTTATTCCTCGATCTTCGTGGCCAGCCCCGTGGTGGCTTGGTGGCTCAAGACCCGCAAGCACGACCTCCGCCGGGAAATCATCGACGCCCAGGAAGAGGTGGCCCAGAAGTTGGCGGAAGGGTGAGCAGGTGGGGGCTGATCCTTTCAGCAGTCTGGTGGCTGCCTGGGTGGGAGTCTTTTTGGGCAGGAGTCCTCACGGCTTAAAACCTTCTCTTGCATATTCTGACGGCCGCACTACGATCCCGCCCCCATCTCAAAGGAACGGAAGAACCCATGCCCGAAATCAACGTCAAGAAAGGTGAACCGCTGGACCGCGCGCTCAAGCGCTTGAAGAGCAAGCTCGAGAGCGAGGGCATCTTGGACGAGATGCGCCGGCGCAGGGCTTTTGAGACACCGACCGAAGCACGTCGTCGCAAGGCCCGGGCCGCCGCCAAGAAAGGGCGGGTTCGTTTTCGCCTCGATTTGAGTGATCCGAACAAGAAGGCCGAGGCCAAGGAGAGCGCCGAAGCTTGATTGTCTTCTGGCCTGTGTGGGGCTGGGCTGGGTCAGTGGGCTTCGAGCCAGTTGGTGCCTTGGTTGGAATCGACCACGATGGGCACGCCTTCCAGGGGGAGAGCCGTTTTCATGGCTTCCAGGATTTTCGGGACCAAGGCCTCCGCCTCCTCCACCGCCAGGTCGAAAACCAGCTCGTCGTGCACCTGCAAGAGCATCCGGCTCCGCCAGCCATCTTCGGCTAAAAGTGACTCGACTCCGATCATGGCCAGCTTGATCATGTCGGCGGCGCTCCCCTGGATGGGAGTGTTGATGGCCATGCGCTCCGCCCCTCCGCGGACATTGCCGTTCTTGGACTTCAAGTCCGGCAAGAGTCTTCGCCGACCAAGCAGGGTCTCGGCGTAGCCCCGTTCTCTCGCTTCCTGCACCGCCCGCTCCATGAAGGCTTGCACGCCCGCGTACTCCTTGAAGTAGGCTTCGATGATGGAGGCGGCCTCGCCTCGGGGGATGCCGAGTCGCTGGCTGAGACCGAAGGCGGAAATGCCGTAAATGATGCCGAAGTTCACCATCTTGGCCGCGCGCCGCATTTCCGGGAGGACCCCCTCTTGGTCCACTCCATAGACGCGGGCGGCGGTCGCGGTGTGGATGTCCGCTTCTTGAGCGAAGGCTTCTTGCATGGCTTCGTCTCCGCTGAGAGCGGCCATGATGCGAAGTTCGATTTGGCTGTAATCAGCGGCGAAGAGGACAAAGCCCTCGCCGCGAGGAACAAAGGCCCTTCGGACCCGGCGACCCAGCGCGCTTCGGACGGGGATGTTTTGAAGATTGGGGTTGGCGGAGGCCAGCCGCCCGGTGGCGGCCACCAATTGCTGGAAATCGCTGTGAATGCGACCGGTCTTGCGGGCGATGTAGTCCGGGAGGGCATCGACGTAGGTGCTTTTGAGTTTGCTCGCTTCCCGATACTCCAGCACCTCGGCCACGATGGGGAAGCGATCGGCCAGGGAGGTGAGGACTTGCTCATTGGTGACGTATTGCCCGGTCTTGGTTTTTTTGGGCTTTTCGATGAGCTGCAGTTTCTCGAAGAGGATTTCTCCCAGTTGTTTCGGCGAGTTGAGATTGAAGTCCTCTCCCGCGTGGCCCATGACCGAGGCGCGCAGTTCCTCAATGCGCTCGCCTAACTCGATCCGGATTTCGGCGAGCGCCGCCTGGTCCAAGCGGATGCCTTCCCGCTCCATGCGGACGAGCACGGGCAGCAAGGGGGCTTCAATGGTGGCGTAAATTTCCGCTTGGCCCGAGTCGTTTAATCGGGGGCGGAGCTTTTCGGCTAGCTGCCAAGTGACATCGGCGTCCTCGCAAGCGTAAGCGACTAACTCCTGGCGTCGTTTTTCGACCACTTCCCCCATGTCGAGCTGTCCTTGGGGGTCCTTCTTATCGCCGATCAGGCTGGTGATGGAGACGGGGGTGTAGCCGAGCAGGGACTCGGCCAGGAAGTCCATGGTGTGACGTTGCGCCGGCTCCACCAAGGCGTGCACCAACATGGTATCAAAGAAGGGCCCGTTGACCGCCAACCCCGCTTCTTGTAGGACGGCCAAGTCATATTTGAGATGATGCCCGATCTTCTCCGCTTGGCTGGCGAAGAGCGGAGCCAACTCTTGGAGCACCTCAGCCGCCTCCTGGCTTTCCTCCGGTAGCACCAAAAAATGCCCTTCTCCCTTCTGCCAACTGAAAGCGATGCCGAGGAGCCGTGCCTCCCGGATGTCGAGCGAAGTGGTCTCGGTGTCGAAGCAGAAAGCACTCTGTTTTTGGAGCGTTTTCAGGAGGGCGGTCCGTTGCGGCTTGGTGGACACCTCTCGGTAATGGTGGGGCACGTCCGCGAGCGTTTTCAGGGAAGCCTCCAAAAGCTCCCCCTGGCTCTCTGCGGCCGCGGAAAAACCTCGGCCGGCCTTGAAGGCGTCGCCAAAAAGTCGCTTGCCCAGGGTGTTGAATTCCAGCTCCACGAAGAGCGACTGGAGGGCGTCTTGCTTGCGCTCGGGAATGAGGAGCTGGTCTAGGGTGACTTCCAGTGGCACTTCTCGGTGGATGCGGGCGAGGCGCTTGGAGAGAAGCGCTTGTTCGGCGTGTTCTTCCAGGCGTTCCTTTTGCTTGCCTTTGAGTTCCGCCGTGCGTTGCAAGAGCACTTCCAGGCGACCAAACTGGCTGATGAGTTTCATGGCGGTTTTGGGGCCGATGCCGGGCACGCCGGGGATGTTGTCGCTGGTGTCCCCCATGAGCCCGAGCACATCGACCACTTGATCGGGTTCCTCGACTTGCCAGTCGGCCTGCACGCGGGCCAGATCGAGCACTTCGTGCTGGCCCCCTTTCCGCCCGGGTTTCCACATGTAGGTGGTGGGACTGACGAGTTGGCAGAAGTCCTTGTCGGGAGTGACCATGTAGCTCTTGAAACCGCCTGCTTCGTCGGCCATGCGAGTGAGCGTCCCGATGAGGTCGTCGGCTTCATAGCCATCCAGGCTCAGGACGGGGAAGCCAAAGGCCTCTGCCAAGCGCTTGATGAGCGGGATCGCTTCGGCCAGCTCCTCCGGCATGTCCTCCCGCTGGGCTTTGTATTCCTTGAATTGCTGGTGCCGAAAGGTAGGGGCGCTGGTGTCGAACACGACCGCCAGATGGGTGGGAGATTCCTTCTCTAAGAGGTCCAAGAGCACATTGGCGAAGCCAAAGACGGCGGAGGTGTTCACTCCTTGGGTGGTCCGAATGGGGCTGTTGATGAGGGCGAAGTGGGAGCGGTAGGCGAGCGCCATGCCGTCGATCAAAAAGAGTCGCTGAGCCATGAGAAGAGTACGCCAGCCAATGCGCGGGGCGTCTTTTCCGCAAGGTGAAAGCGCCTGGGATTTCCCAGCCGATCGGACAAGCCGAGCGAGCGGCGACGCCTCGCTAAAGAGGAGGCAGGCAAATTGGGAAGAAAAAGCTTGCAAAACAAAGCAAAAACATGGAGAACGGGGCCCCTTTCCAACCAGTCAATCGGAGAAACGTTCGCGAAGTGGCCAAAAGTCGATCCGGCAACCGAACGTCTCGTGACCTTGGGGGGGAGCAATTGCGGGCGTGTCGGCGACACGCGTAATCAGTTGAGAGGGATACCGGAGACTTCTCTGGCTACGGCTTAGTTTTTATGGACGGCGGCATCAAGATCTACTTACGCGAGATTGGCAAAACGCCCCTGCTCACCCCCGAGGAGGAGGTGCAGTTGGCGGCGCGCATCAAGAATGGGGACAAGGCAGCGCGGGATCACATGATCCGGGCCAACCTGAGGCTGGTGGTGAAGATCGCTCAGGACTACGCCAACTACGGCCTTCCGCTACTCGACTTGATTTCGGAGGGCAACATTGGGCTCATGAAGGCGGTCGAGCGCTTCGACCCGGAAAAAGGGGGCAAGCTTTCGACCTATGCCGCGTGGTGGATCAAGCAGTCGATCAAGCGCGCACTCGCGAACCAATCGAAGACGATCCGTCTGCCGGTGCACATGGTCGACAAGATCGCCAAGATGCGTCGGGTGGCCATGGTGCTGGCCGAGGAGTTGGGCCGGGAACCGACCGATGAAGAACTGGCGGCTGAAATCGGGATCGAAAGGGCCAAGCTGGCTCACCTCAAAAGCGCCGCTCTCCGCCCGGCTTCGCTGGATGCTCCCATCAGCGATGACGACGGCACCGAATTCGGAGAAATCATCGGCGACGAGCGCGCCCAAACGCCGCTCGAAGTGCTGACGCACAAAAACATGCACCTCCAGCTGGACGGCCTCTTGGAGGTGCTGGACGAGCGGGAAATGCGCATCATCGACGCACGCTTCGGCCTGAGCGGCCAAAAGCCAAAGACCTTGGAAGAGGTCGGTCAGGAATTCGGCGTGACGCGGGAGCGCATTCGCCAGCTTCAAAACATCGCCCTTAAAAAACTTCGCCGAGCCCTCCAAAAACGCGAGGAACCGGGTCCCAAGCCAGTCGACAAGCTGCCCACCAATCTGGTGCGCAGCCCGAGCGCCAACAAGGCCAAGAAGGTCGCCGCCAGCAACACGGCCGCTGGCGAAAGCGCCCTGGGGACCTTGGTGGAAATGCTGGCCGGTGCCGCCCCGATGGATTTGGGCGAAGACGACGAGGAGGAAGACTTGGAAGACGCCGCTCCCCCCGAGCCCGAGGCCGTCGAGCCGAGCCCTGAACCGGAGCCCGAGCCCGAACCTCAGCCCGCTCCCGTCGTCAAAAAGACCTCAGCGGTCGCAGCCAAGCCGAAAGAGAAAAAGAAACCAGCCACCCCCTCCAAGGCCAAGCCCCTCCTAGCCAAAAAGAAGGGAGTGGCGCCCAAGACGGTGGCACCGAAGAAAAAGTTGGCGGCCACCAAGAAGAAGGCGACCCCGCCCAAGCCCAAGAAGGTCGCCAAAAAAGCAGTCAAAAAGAAGGTCGCCCCCAAAAAGGCGGCTCCCAAGAAGAAGACCGCGCCTAAAAAAGCCAAAAAAGTGGCGAAAAAGAAGGCCACGGCCAAGAAAACGGCCCCCAAAAAACCGGCCAAGAAAAAAGCCGCCAAGAAGCGGAAATAGACGAGGGCCTCGAGCTTATACCAAGCTGCAGAATTGGCGGGTAGAATGGCCGAGTGGATTTCGGGCCAGACCAAGGCGCGACGAGGGCGCGGTGCAGGCACCGTTACCGAGGAGCAACGCAGGGCTGGTTCGAAATCCACCGGCTCTCCCTTCCCCGCGCTTCAGCGCCTCTTCCTCACAACACCTCCCCTCCATTCTTCCAGTGAATTCTGGAGGTTGGTATTAGAGACGCACGCCAAACTGGTCTCCGGGCCGAAGGGATTTCACAAAGGCGGTCAGGAGCTGAATGACTTGCTCGATGTCTCCGAGATGGGCCGTCTCCACCACCGAGTGCATGTAGCGGAGCGGCAGGGAGACGAGCGCGCTGGGGACGCCTTGCTGCACATGGTAGATTTGGTCGGTGTCCGTCCCGGAATACCGTCCGGCTGATTCGTGCTGGAGGGTGAGGCCTTCTTTCTCGGCCACGGTCATGAGTCGCTCGACCACTTCGGGGTGGTTGCAAGCGCCATGCTGGATGGTGGGGCCTCCCCCGAGGTTGACTTCGCCGTGCTTCGAGTGGTCGATCCCGGGAGTGTCGGTGGCGTGGGTCACATCGAGGCAGACACAGAGATCCGGCATGAGTCGATGCGTCACCATCTTGGCGCCGAGGCCGCCGATTTCTTCTTGGACCGCGTTGACCGCGTAGGTGCGGCAGGAGGGGCGCTTTTTGGCTGCGGCCAGTCGCCGCGTGACTTCCGCAATGATGAAGCCGCCGACGCGGTTGTCGAGCGCACGCCCCACCAGTCGGTCTTGGCCGAGAAACTCCGGGCCGTCTTGGTAGACAGCCGGGTGCCCCACCCGCAGCCCCCGCTCGGCCACCTCCTCGGCACTGGAGGCGCCAATGTCGACATAAAGCTCATTGATCTGGGGCGCGTTTTCTTTGCCTAGGCTGTCCTTGCGGAGGTGGATGGCGGTGTTGCCGATGAGGCCGGTCACCTCCCCTTGATCCCCGAAAAAGGTCAGGCGACGCCCCCGACCGGTGGCCGCATCGCTTCCTCCCACCCGGTCGATTCGGAGAAAGCCCTCCTTGGTGATGTGCTTTACGATGTAGCCGATTTCGTCGGCATGTGCCTCCAGCATCAGGGTCGGCATGGGCTTCTTGGTCTTGCTCTCAGCGCTCTCGATCGTGGCCCAGGCCGTTCCGTAGGCATCGTTCTCGACCGCGTCCGCAAAGCCCCGGACATACTCCGCCCACTTGCGCTGCCCGGCGACCTCGAAGCCCGTGGGGCTGGGCGTGGAGAGGAGATCGAGGAGGAAGCGTTTGGACGATTTGGTCATGCCAGCCTTTACGGGGCGGGACTCGGGCTGGCAAACGCTATTCAGGTTTGCGACCGATGGCGAGCACTGTCTGGAAATGAGGGTACTCCGGCTCCCGATCCACCACGGTCAGATGAAGGTCGACGAAGCCAGCGTCCGAGAGAAAGCGATGGAGATCGACCTCGGCAAAGCCCAGCCAGAGATCGGCATACAGCTCCCGGGCCTCCTCAAAATTGTGCTTCAAGAGATCGAGAATCACCACCCGCCCCCCAGGACGGACGATGCGAAAAGCCTCTTTGACCGCGCCCCCGGGGTGAGCGGCATGATGGAGGGCCTGGCTGAAGAGGGCGAGGTCGACCGTTTCGTCCTCGATGGGAGTGGACTCGAGATCGCCCAAAAGGTAACGCAGATTTTGGAAGCCATTCTTGGCCGCCGTCTCCTTGCCAAAGGCCACCATCTTCTCGGAGTTGTCGATCGCGATGACCTCGGTCGCCTTCTGCGCCATGAGTTGCGAGAGAGTCCCTTCGCCCGCCCCCAGGTCGGCGATCCGAAGCGGCGCCAGAAGCTGCAAGAGCGTCTCGGCGAGACTCTTCCAAGAGCGCCCCGGGATGTAGCCCTTGCCAAACTTGCCCGCTAGCCGGTCAAAGTAGTCCCGGGCAGCATCCGCCCGATGCTGCCGGACCAGATCCAAGGCCCGCCGATCGGGCTCCGCCTCCTCGAGTTCCAAGGCGGCTGCCTCGCAAATCCGCCGGAGACCTGCTTCCGCCTCAGACTGCGGAGGGACGGGCTCATACAAGCTGCGTTTGCCGTCCTTGTGAAGGCGCACCAAGCCACCCCGCCGCAGCAAGCCCAGCTGGGTCGAAATCCGGCTCTGCCCCATGGCCAGAATGGCCTGCAACTCCGCCACCGAGAGCGCCTCTTCTGAAAGAAGCAGGAAAAGGCGCAAGCGGGTCGGATCCGAGAGCAGTTTCAGGGAGTTCAGTGTTGACGACATAAGTCTACCAAGGCATCAACGTATCTTGATTTTCTAATATCAAAAGTTCCTCATGTCCAATTCCTACATTTTCTCCTCCGAGTCCGTGACAGAAGGTCACCCGGACAAAGTCTCTGACACGGTCAGCGACTTCATTCTCGACGCCTGCCTCGAGCAGGACCCGGCCAGCCGGGTGGCTTGTGAGACGCTGGTGAAGGACAATGTGGTGGTGCTGGGCGGTGAAATCACCACCCAAGCGGTCTTTGACTACCGGGAGGTGGTCAAAAGCGCCTTGGAGTCGATTGGCTACACGGCGGGCGACTGCAAGTTTGACGCTTCCAACTTTTTCTTCGTGAACCTGATTGGGCAACAGTCTCCCGACATCGCCCAAGGGGTGGACGCCAAGGCAGCCGAGGACAAGACCACGGATGAGCAAGGCGCGGGCGACCAAGGCATCATGTTCGGCTATGCCTGCAAGGAAACCCCCGAGCTCATGCCGGCCCCCATCCTGTATTCCCATCAGTTGGGACGGGCTCTGACCGAATTGCGCAAAAACGGCACCTTCCCCTGGCTGCGGCCCGACTCCAAGACCCAGGTCAGCATGGAGTATGTCGACGGCCAGCCGGTCCGGGTGACCGCCGTGGTGATCTCGACCATGCACACCGAGGAGGTCACCACTTCGGAGATTCGCGAGAAGCTGAAAGCCGGGTTGATTGACAAAGTCATCCCGAGCGAGCTCTTGACCCCGGAGACAGAGATCCTCATCAACCCCACGGGACTCTTCGTGATTGGGGGACCGGAGGGAGACTGCGGGCTGACCGGGCGGAAGATCATTGTGGATACCTACGGCGGCATGGGACGCCATGGAGGTGGGGCCTTCTCTGGCAAAGACCCTTCCAAAGTGGACCGGTCAGCGGCCTACTTTTGCCGCTGGGTCGCTAAGAATGTGGTGGCAGCGGATTTGGCTGAAAAGTGCGAAATCCAAGTCGCCTACGCCATCGGCCACCCCCACCCGGTCAGCATTCGCATCGACACCTTTGGCACCGCGCAAGTGAGCGAGGAAAAAATCGAGGCAGCCGTCAAAGAAACTTTCAGCTTCAAGCCGGCCGACATCATCGAGCAGCTCGACCTCCTTCGCCCCATCTACAAGCACACCACCAACTACGGTCACTTCGGGCGGGAAGACAATCTCGGGGCCTTGACTTGGGAGAAGAAGGATAAGGTGGAGGCGCTGAGGGATGCCTTTTGAGGTTTCAGGGTGCGGGGTTCAGGTAAATGAGCTTTGAGTCCTTTGAGAATCTGGATGTTTGGAAACGGAGTTCGCGACTTGCCTTGGATATTTTGAAGCTCACTCGGTCTTGGGAAGGAGACTTTGCGCTGCGAGATCAGCTGAACCGCAGCGCGATTTCGATTCCTAGCAACATCGCAGAAGGCTATGATCGCGCTAGCGGTCCGGATACGCTTCGCTTTCTAAAGATCGCCCAAGGCTCCAGCGCCGAGCTTCGAACACAGCTCTATCTAGCAAAGGGACTCGGCTTAATCGAATCCAGTCATCTCATCGAAAAGGCCAAAGAGAGTAGCGCCATGCTCCAGTCCTTGATTCAATACCGTCAGAGGCGCATCCAAGAAGAACCTGAACCCTGAAGCCAGCCATCTGAACCCTTCTCCAAAACCATGACCACCACCACCGAAGCCATCCAAGACTACAAAGTCCGCGACATCGGCCTTGCCGATTTTGGTCGCAAAGAAATTGAAATCGCCGAGAGCGAGATGCCCGGGCTGATCGCCACGCGCGAGAAGTATGCCGCCGACAAGCCTCTCCAAGGGGTCCGCATCATGGGGTCGCTCCACATGACCATCCAAACCGCCGTCCTCATCGAGACCTTGGACGCTCTCGGGGCCGACGTCCGCTGGTGCTCTTGCAACATCTTCTCGACCCAGGATCATGCCGCGGCCGCCATTGCCGCCCGGGGCATTCCTGTCTTTGCCTGGAAGGGAGAGACCTTGGAGGAATACTGGTGGTGCACCAACAAAGCGCTCCGCTGGCCGGACGGGAGCGGGCCGCAACTGATCGTCGACGATGGGGGAGATGCTACGCTCCTCATCCACAAAGGCTATGAGCTCGAAAACGGCTCCGACTGGGTCGAGACTCCCTCCGGATCCAAAGAAGAAGGCGTCATCAAGGACCTCCTGAAAGAAATCCACGCGGAGACCCCCCAGCGCTGGCATGGCGTGGTTCCCGAATGGAAAGGCGTCTCCGAAGAAACCACCACCGGAGTCCATCGGCTCTACGAGATGCTCAAAAAAGACAGCCTGCTGGTGCCCGCCATCAATGTGAATGACTCGGTCACCAAATCCAAATTCGATAACCTGTATGGCTGTCGCGAGTCCTTGGTCGACGGCATCAAGCGCGCCACCGATGTCATGATTTCCGGAAAGGTGGGCGTGGTCTGCGGTTATGGTGATGTCGGCAAGGGCTGCGCCCAGGCCCTCCGAGCCCAAGGAGCCCAAGTGGTGGTGACCGAGGTCGATCCCATCTGCGCACTCCAAGCCGCCATGGAGGGCTTCCGCGTCCTCACGCTCGAAGACACCCTCGGCTGGGGGGACATTTACGTCACCACGACCGGGAACTTCGACATCATCCGAGCCGACCACATGGAAAAAATGAAGGACCAAGCCATCGTTTGCAACATTGGCCACTTCGACAATGAAATTCAAGTCGACAAGCTGGAAGCGCTCAATGGGGTCACCAAAACCAACATCAAACCTCAGGTCGACAAATACACCTTCCAGGCCGGGAACAGCATCTTTTTGCTGGCAGAGGGTCGCCTGGTGAATCTCGGCTGCGCCACAGGCCACCCCAGCTTCGTCATGTCGAACAGCTTCACCAACCAGGTCCTGGCCCAGCTAGAGCTTTGGGCGACCAAGGACAGCGGGGAGATTTCAGTGAAAGTCTTGCCCAAGCACCTCGATGAAGAAGTGGCCCGCCTCCACCTCGAAAAGATCGGCTGCAAGTTGACTGAACTCAGCCCAGCGCAGGCGGATTACATTGGCGTCTCTCCGGAAGGTCCGTTCAAAACGGAGCACTACCGTTATTGATCGCCGATCCCGACCAAGAAGTCACCACCGCCCGAGCAAAAGGCCCACTCTCCGGAGTGGGCTTTCTTCTACTCACCTGCCAATCGCTTGCTCTCACACCAACCTCCAGAATTCACTGGAAGAATGGAGGGAAGGTGATGTGGGGAAGAGGCGCTGAAGCGCGGGGAAGGAAGAGCCGAGTAGATTCTCCAGCTTGGTATTAGGCTGCGGCTTTTTGACCGATGAACTGGCGGATGGTGCCGTGCATGCCTGCGATGTCGAAGGGTTTGCGCATGAAGCCAGTGGCCCCCGCCTCGGTCGCCCGTTCCAGGGTTTCGTCGTCGGCAAAACCGGTCAGGAAGAGAATGGGAACGTGAGGATCACTCTGACGAAGACGGGTGATCCCTTGAATGCCGTTTTCCCCGGGCATGTAGTAATCGATGATGACCAAGTCAGGCTGGCACTCCGTGAACTCGAGCAGGCCACTCGGAACATCCTCGGCGCAATGCACATCGAAATTTTTCCGAAGAAGCATGCGAAGGGCATCGCGGATGCACTTCTCGTCGTCGATAATTAGAATCGTTGGGTGGTCGGCGGCATTCATCTCGAGAACAAAGGAAAGAGACTACCGCGACAGTTTACCTTCGTGTGCAATCAACCTCAAGATAATTATCATAATTTTAAGAATTTATTCACAAAGGCAGCCCCGACCCTTGCTAAGAGCGGCGTTTTCTCTTGGCATGGAAGCGGGCCAGGAATCCCCCACCTCCTCCGTCAGCTACCCACCCCACGACTTGGAAAAAACCAGGTCATCAGAAAGAGAAGCCGACCGTCATGGCGAAGGTATTGAAGTGGTAATCGTATTCGCCGTTGACGCTTGGAACCACGTTATTGCTCACCTCGCGGGTAGGGTAGAAGCTGTGGGAGTAGGCAAGGTCCACGAAGTAGGCTTCGCAACGATAGCCCAGCCCCGCGCTCACGATATGTTGGTCGTAACCGGGCAGGGAAACCGTCAGAAAGCGATCTTCGATGGGGCTTTCTTCGAAGCGATAACCTCCCCGCAGCGTCCATCCATCAAGAAATTCATAGGCCACGCCGATGCCCGCATGCCAGGCATCCTTGAGATTGAAGGGAACGCTCGTCGTCAAGAGAGGACTGTTCACACCGGCGTTGATGTTCATGGTCTCCAGTCGTGAAAATTGAATCCATTGGATATCGATTCCGACGTTGAGCTTGTCGGTCACATCGATCCCATACCCCAAGCCGATCTCCATTGGATAACGGATTTGGGCCCCAAACTCGGTCACCGTGGGATTCGGCAGCAAGGCAGGGATGTCGGTCAGTTCGGTGCTGCCCGAGTAGTCGAGATCGGTCGGAAGACGAAGTTTGAAGGCGAGTCGCTGCCGGTCGCTCAAATCATAATTGGCCCCGAGCGTCCCACCGAGCGTCCAATCATCCCCCTCCAGCGTGGCCTCCCCATCGGGCAGGCCGGGAAAACCGGTTACCAAGGCCCAGGGATAAGCCTGCTCAAATTCCACCTCCGAGTAGACGAAGTCCAGCGAACCGCCCACCGAAAACTTGTCGGTTAAAGAAACCGCGATGGTGGGCGCCAAATTGACATACGTCAGTTTGGTCGAATGGGCCTGGGTATAGCGAAAGTGGCTGAACTCGGAAACGATGCTGGACATGCCATAGGGCATGTAGAGGCCGAGACCCCAAGCGAAGTCCGAATCGGGAATGGGCCCGCCTACGAAGAAGGAACCAAGCGGCTTGAGGTCCTTTCGCGAGTCGGTTTTGAAGCCGACCTCAGGTCGGATTTCGGTGGGCGCGTCCACCAAGATGGCGGAAAACTGCCCTTCATTCTGGGTCAGCTCGGTCAGCCTGGCTGGGTTGATGGCCACCGCCGAGCTATCGCTGACATTGGCCAAGTTGCCTCCAGACCGCCCGATGGCAGCCGCAGAAGGATCGGGAGCCTTGAAATCGGCCTGCACCAAACCGGCGGCCCCAAGCAGAGCCACCAAAACCAAGAGGGAGAATCTAGAGATGGGCCCAAAAGTTATGGAGTTCATATAAATTTATAATAAATCAAACTTTATTATCGATGTCAAAAAGAATTCTAAGAAAAACTTTTAAAAAGCATTGCTTTTTATTTAGATTTATTTAAATATTGGGTCGCATATCTTGGAATCGCCCTTTCTATTATGAAATTGCCCAATCCCGAAGAGGTCAAAGCGCTCGAGAGTCAGGAGATTTCTACTGGTATCGGGTCGGTATCAAAGATTCTGATTGTCGGCACGGACTTGCCTGAGAATTTCTCAGAAAATCTCACTGCGGCTGTCCGGGATACCAATTTTTCCCCCGTTTATGTGACAGCAGATCAGATTATGGACGATCGGGTTCAATGTATCCATCAAGTCCCTGATTTAGTGGTCATTGCTGGCAAACCGGCCGAGGAACTAGATCCGAAGTTCGTTGGGAGGCTTCGAAATCAATACCAGAATTCACCTGTGATCGCCTTTGCGGCTCGGGGAGCGAGGACGTCTAATAAGGGGGAGCTGCAAAAGAATATCGGATTGGACGCAATGAATAAAGCGCCATCCTCCGCCTCCGAGCTAAGAAAGCTGCTTGATAAGTGGACGGAATTGCCCGGGGAAATGTCGGCACGAGGGTCTCGGAGGAAGTCACGCAAGCCGGAACCCCAACGTGGTCTAGAGGCGGCGCCTTCAGTAGAGGCGGCGGAATTCGTCCATCCCTTCTTTCAGACCTTTGGCGCTGAGCTGCGGGATCTTTCCCGTCCCATAGACAACGCCTTTCAAGTAATTTGCCATGATTTGACTGGGCAGCCTCTTTCTGGCGAGATCGTTCGAGTGAAGGCGCAATCTTTAACGGTTATTTTCCGGGAGCCTCAGGCTGTTTTGGCGGAGGGCGAAAAGATGGGAGCTTTTGAAATCGCGCACAAAACGCAGCGGATGTTGTGTCCTGAGTGCGTGATCCGGCAGGTCATCAAAACGGATGACTCTCAAATCGCTGAAATTTCCTTCAACGGAATCTCCGGGGAGTGGCAGAAAAAGGCGCAGGGAATTCTTTCAGAAGCTTCCGAGACTCTCTATGCGCAGCTCGACCGGATGGAGAAGATTCCGGCCGAGTTTCGGAAAGTAGTGAGTTCAATCCGCTTTTGTTTGGAAGAATTCAAACATCTTTTGGCGGGCGAGCAATTGTTCTCACCCGAGGTGGCTGCCGATCAAAGGTGCACCTGGGAAGGCGCCCGATTGACTCAGATCGCTCCAGAGATGTTGGCATTTCTTTCTCAGCAGTTCGCTCGATTTGAGGCGGTGGCGGCGAATCTACCTGAGGGAATCGACGATGCCTGTCACTTACTTGTGAAGCGCGAGATTCATCCTCTTATTCTTTGTGCGCCTTTCTTGAATCGCGTTTATGAGAAGCCTTTGGGCTTTGCGGGAGACTATGGGATGTTGGACAAAATGCTTGAGACCCCATGGCAGGGGCTGAGCATGTATGGAAAACTGGTAAACGGCTGGTTTGTCACGACGCCAGCCAGTGAGGCCTACCGAGAAAGAATCCAGCTTTTACAAGAGCGTCTCATCTCCGAAGCTCGCAGGGCAGTTCGCAAGAATGGAGTGGTAAAAATTCTCAGCTTGGGATGTGGGGCCGCGACCGAGGTAAAGCGGTTCCTGGAAAAGTCTGATCTGAGCGACAATGCCGAAATCCATCTCCTCGACTTCAATAAATCAACCCTTGCTGAAGCTCAAGCGCGACTGGACAAGACTCGGTCTGATCATTCTCGAACGACCAAGATTTTTTATCGTAATGAGAGTGTTCAAAGCGTGATCAAACACGCGGTGAGAGCAGCTAAAAAAGGGACTGTTGCTCTACAAGGCATGCCGGTAGGAGGCTTTGATTTCATCTATTGCATGGGTCTCTTTGATTACTTCCCTGATAAGGTCAACAGCAGCCTGATCGACTTTTTCTATCGGGCACTGGCCGAGGATGGAAGCATCATGGCCTGCAACTTCCTTCCAGAGAATCCGAATCGCATGACGATGAAGTATGTGCTCGACTGGCATCTGATCTACCGCTCTGCGACGGACATGTTGAAGTTGGTTCCAGATTCGGTCCAGGAGAACTGCGCCTGCCAGTGTTTCCAATTGACCAGCGGGGCAGAGGCATACTTGGTGCTTGAGAAGTGACGAAGCTTCTCAATGCCCATCCGAGCCAACTCTCAAAAAAAAGATCCGGTTGATCCTCTAATGACGGTCAAGTCCGCCTTGGCGTGGCTTCGGTCGTTGGGTCACCAAGCAAGCGAGGAAGTTCCCGAGAGGCTCCGTCAGTCGTTTGTCGAGGAAGAGCGGCAAGCGACCTTGGCTGCGTCGAAGTTGGCAGCCTTCATTGCTGTCGGCCTCATCATGGTCGCGGTTGTCTTGGACGTCTTTGCCTATCCAGAACTTGCGCAAGAGTTCTTTATCTTACGCTGTTTGGGCAGTGCAGTTCTCTTGATTTACACGGTCTGTTTGCGCAGTCCCTTCTTGCAGGCGCACTATCGTGCAACTGCCTGCGTCATCCCGATCATTGCGATTGCAATGATCTCTCTGATGATTTATCGGACCGGAGATCCTTCGAGTCACTACTACGCGGGTATCACCTTGGCCTTGGTGGCCTTCGGTTTGATGTTTCCCTGGCTTTATCGAGAAAGCAATGTGATCTTGCTCCTGACCTTTTTCATCTATGGGTTGGCGAATTTGGTGCCGCTCTTAGGAGAGCGAACAGACGCAAGTGGACTCTTTTTGAACAATGTCATTTTCATCGCCTTGAATGGAGTTTTCATCGTGGTCAGCGGCTTTGCCTTGAGTCGCTTTCGAATTCGGGAGTTCGTTCTTCGGAGTGAGGCCATTGAGCGACAAGACGAGCTTCGCGAAAGCAACGCTAAGCTTCGGGAGCTTGATCGGATCAAAACGGATTTCCTTGCCAATGTGAGTCATGAGCTGCGCACGCCTCTCACTCTAGTGATCGGGCATCTGAAGCGTTTTCGTGAATCGATTCCAGCACGTCTGCCAGAGAGTCAAGGCAACGCGGTTTCCTTGACACTCGATACGATGCAAAAGCAGTCGCTCAGGTTGCTCAAATTGATCAATGATCTTCTTGATGTCTCCAAGGCCGAAGCAGGGGGGTTGTCACTGAAGTATAAGCGATTTGAATTGCGCTCCTTCTTAAGCGCCATCTTGCGCTCAGTGAGCGGAACCGCTCAAGAACGACGAATTGAGTTGGCTAGTGAGGTAGAGGATGCGGTTCCCTCGATCCTTGAAGCCGATGAGGAAAAAATTGAGAAGGTTTTGCTGAATTTGATCTTCAATTCAATCAAATTCACTGGAGAACAGGGATCCGTCACCATCACCGTAAGCCTGCCTTCCAAGGACAGCATTGCTTTCGAGGTCTCCGACACCGGCCGAGGCATCGACCCCGAGGCCTTGCGCCACATTTTTGATCGCTTCTGGCAAGAGGATTCCTCTATCCAGCGCACGCAAGCAGGGACTGGAATCGGCTTGTCTTTGGTCAAAGAGACCGTTGAAGCGCACCATGGCCATGTTTCAGCCGAGAGTGTCCTCGGCCGCGGGACTCGAGTTTCCTTCGTCCTGCCAGCGAAGGCGCCCGAGAAGGCTGTTTTTTCGGCAGAGGTAGGAGAACAGGGTTCCCATGAGAGCTGGTTGGGCGATCTTTTTCGCGAGGCGAATCGAGAGGGTACGGTGATCCCCAGCAAGCGGTCGTCATTGCGTGTTCCAGATCATCGGCTGAATCCTTCGGAAACTTTTACCCCCACGCTCGACGAACAGCCGGCCATACAGTTTGAAGATAAGCCGCGAGTGCTGGTCGCGGACGATGAACCTGAAATGAGGCGATTGTTGGCTGAAGAGCTGGAATCGGAGTTTGAGATTGTGGAGGCTGGGGATGGCACGGAGGCCTTGGAGGCGGTAGCTCTCGAAGATCCCGAGATTATTTTGCTGGACTATATGATGCCCGGGATGGATGGCCTGACCGTCGCTCGCAAGCTGAAAAGCGATCCGGCGACGGAGGCGATTCCTATTTTGCTGTTGACGGCCCGAGCGGATGAGGAAACCCGCCTCAACGGCTTGGCTGCGGGCATAAGTGATGTGCTTATCAAGCCTTACTCCGTGACCGAGATGCACATTCGTGTCAGGCATCTGATTCAGGGGTATCGACTTCAGAAGGAGGTCCGCCAGGCCAATCGGGATCTCGAGAGCAGCTTGCGGCAACTCCGCGAGACGGAGTCCCAGCTGATGCAGTCCGAGAAGCTGGCTTCTTTGGGCCAACTCTCCGCGGGGATCATCCATGAGATCAACAATCCCGTGAATTTCATCGGCACCGCCACCCAAGTCTTACGCAAGAAGCTCAATCGTTTGGAGACGGAAGCCGTGCCGGGTTGGGAGGCCATTGTGAATGACATTCGGGACGGGCTGGCCCGCATCTCCAGCATCGTGCAGGATTTGCGATCTTTTTCCCATCCAGGGGACCAACCGCTTTCTCCCCTTCCGCTGCATGGGGTGGTCGATTCCGCACTCCGCTTTTTGGTGAAATCCATCCGGGATGCCAATGCCGACATCCAGACCAGCATTCCCGAATCCATTCAGGTGATGGGAGATCAAAACCGTTTGATCCAAGTTTTGCTCAATTTGCTCCAAAACGCTTTGCAAGCGACCAAGCTGAACCAGGCGCCGCAGATTGCCATCCTGGCCGAGGAGGTGGACGCCGGGGTGCTTTTGAAAGTGCGAGATGAAGGGACCGGCATTCCGAATGACGCGCTCAGCAAGCTCTTTGATCCTTTTTTCACGACCAAGCAAGTGGGAGAAGGAATGGGCTTGGGATTGAGCATCTGCCATCGTATCATGGAGGACCATGGCGGCACCATCCAGGTGAAGAGCCAGCCGGGGAGCTTTACGGAGTTCCAACTCTTCTTCCCGGAAGCCAGTCCGTCCTCAAATGAATTTACCTTGCGTCAAGATCTGACAGTGTAGCGCGATGAAGGCCGCTCCCCGCCCAGCGATCCTCTATGTCGATGATGAGGAGAAGTCGCTCGAGTATTTTTCCCAATTGTTTGGGGAGGATTTCCCGATTTTTGTGGCCAAGAGCGCGCGCGAGGGTCTGCAGATTCTGGAAGAGAATGCGGAGGCCATTGGGGTCGTGATGAGCGATCAGCGAATGCCCGGCGAGACGGGGGTGGAGTTTTTAGAGAAGGTCCGTCGATTGAATCCCAGCATGGTGCGGATTCTTGTGACGGCTTTCACGGATTACGACGCCGCCATGTCCGCGGTGAATGAAGGAGGCATTCACAAGCATCTCAAGAAGCCTTGGGAGTTTGATCATTTGGAGGAGGTTCTGCAGCAGTCCCTGGCGTGGCACGATCTTTTGAGGGAGCGGGACCAGCTGCTGGCCGAAAAGGCTTCGACCATCCAGAACATTCTCATGGCGGATCGGGTGGCTGGGGTCGGCATTCTGGCGGAGGGCATGAATCACCATTTCCGCAATGCACTCACTTCCCTGCGGACTTTCCTGGAGATGATTCCCGAGACTTTGGAGGACACCTTGGACGGGGCTGCCCTGCGCAACGAGGACTTTTGGGTCGAGTTTCGAGAGGCGGTCGTGAGTCAGGTGGATCGGATGGAGGAGGTGCTCGATCAGATGTGGTCGGTCTCTTACCACCGGACGCGCAAGGACAAGGCGGAAGTATCGCTGTCAGAGGTCATTCAAGAGTCCGCGACCTTACTCAAGGAAAAGTTTCTCGAGAAGAAGATCACTCTGGAGATCAGTATCGAGGACGATCTCCCCCCCATCGAAGCCTACGCCAGCCAGATGGTGCAGCTCTTCCGTCTTCTTTTAGAAGAGGAGCACAGTGTCATTTCAGAAGGCGGCCAGCTCTTCATCACAGCGGTGGAAGTGGAGGAGAAAGGGGAGCCGGGAGTGCTCATTTGCGTGGAAGACGATGGTCCGCGGATTTCGGAGGACCAATCCAGCCGAGTCTTTGATCCCTTCTACATGCGGGCTAAGGATTCCAATGCGCTGGGCGTGAATTTGGCCGCCTGCTACGTCATCATTTTTCATCACAAAGGCTGGATCAAGGCGGAGCCTTGGAAGGAGGGGGGAACGCGTTTGAGGGTCTGGCTCCCCCAAAAGTTCAGTGCGAGAACGGAGGGGAATGCAGAGAGTTTCTTGGGAAAGATGAAGGATTTTGAGATGCGCTGGCAGAATCTTCAGTCCCGCGTGGTGGGGGTGAGCTGATCCGGCTGTTTGCTACCCTTATACCAACCACCAGAATTCACTGGCAGAATGGAGGGGAGGTGTTGTGGGGAAGAGGCGCTGAAGCGCGGGGAAGGGGGAGCCGGTGTCTTTCGAGCCAGCGCTGCGTTGCACCTCGGTTACGGTGCCTGCACCGCGCTCTCGTCGCGCCTTGGTCTGGCCCGAAATCCACTCGGCCATTCTACCAGCCAATTCTGCAGCTTGGTATTACCCTGCCCCGATGTAGGCGTTGGCGCAGAGCTTGGCGTAGGGGCCTTGTTGCGCGGTCAACTGCTCGTGGGTGCCACTTTCGGCGACGCGTCCTTCTTGCAGGACGTAGATGCAATCCGCGGAGCGGACGGTGGAGAGGCGATGGGCAATCACGAGGGAGGTGCGGTTCTCCAAAAGCCTTTCGAGCGCTTCTTGGATGAGTCGTTCGGTCTCGTTATCAACGGACGCTGTCGCCTCATCCAAGAGGAGGATCGGCGGGTTGCGCAGGAGAGCGCGGGCGATAGAAAGCCGTTGTTTCTCGCCTCCAGAGAGTTTCACGCCGCGCTCGCCCACATTGGTCTCCAGCCCCTTGGGAAGGCCCTTCACGAAGGCGAGGGCATTGGCGGCCGCCAAGACCGATTTCATTTCTTCGGAGGTGGCCTGGCGTTGGCCGAGAAGCAGATTCTCCCGCACGGTGCCATTGAAAAGAAAAGGCTCCTGGGTCACGAGCCCGACGGCCCGGCGGAGCGATTCTTTTGAGAGTTCGGCGATCTCTTGGCCATCGATCCGAATCGAACCAGCGTCCTTTTCGTAAAATCGCGTCAGGAGGGAAACGAGCGTGGATTTCCCCGCCCCGGTCGGTCCGACCAAGGCAATGGTTTGGCCGGGCTGGGCCTGGAGGGAGACGCGGCGGAGGGTGGGCGTGTCGTCGTAAGCGAAGGAGACGTCTTGCAGCACGATCTCCCCCCGGATGGGTTCGGCGAGGGCCTTTCCAGAGCGGAGGTTCGGCTCGTCTTGGGAGTCGAGAATTTCGAAGACCCGATCCCCGGCCGCGCGGGCTGAGAGAGCCATTTGATTGAGTTGGTGCAGTCGTCCAAAGGGTTCGTAGAAGAGCGCCAGGTAGAGAAAGAATTTCACCAGCTGGGGCTGCTCCATCTGGCCTTGCATGACGGCCCAACCGCCAAAAGCAAAGACGAGGACGTAGCCGAAAGTGCCCAAAAGGGACATGCCGGGAGAGTAGATGCCCCACCAACGCATGACCCGGAGGGAGGCCTCACGGAGGGCTTGGGAGGAGGCATTGAAGCGTGCGTGCTCGGCGCGCTCGGCGGTAAAGATTTTGATTTGCGAGATGCCCGATAGGTTGTCGTGGAGGAGGGAATTCATGTCGCTGGTGGCCTCTCTTTGGGCCCGGTAGCGGTCCTTGGCCTTGGAGGTGTAGAGGTAGGCCCCTGTCAGCAGGAAGGGCACGGGGAGGGTGGCCCAGAGGGCGACCTGCCAGTCGGTCAGGTAGAGCATCACGCCCACGATGAGAATTTGGAGGAGAGCGACGACGCCTTGCTCAATCCCATCGATGAGGACGCGCTCCATGGCGGTTACGTCCTCGGTCACCCGAGTGAGGATATCGCCGGTCTGGCGCCCCTGGAACCAGCGGAGCGGCAGTCTCTGGATTTTCTCATAGAGCTCGGAGCGGATGTCGAAAATGACTTTCTGCTCGAATTCGTTGTTGATGAGAATGCGGGCTGAATTGAGCGCATCCCGTAGGAAGAATCCCACCAAGACGGCTCCGATCATGATGAAAAAGAGGCGGTAGTCCCGCTGGGGGAGCACGGTTTTCAGGGTGTATTCCGTGGTCTCCGGAAAGACCAAGAGCATGACGGTCATGAGAACGGCGCAGCCCAACTGGAGGCTGGCCAGGCGGGGGTAGCGTTGGAGGTATCCGAAAACCCGAAGAACCGACTTCATCTGCCCCACCCCTTACGCTGGAAAAAGAGCTGGAAAAAGAGAATAGCTACGCGTCAGGCGCTAGGCGCCAAGCGTGCGCCCGAAGAAAGCGGTCGCGAGACTGCCAGATCGTTTCCAGCGTGAAGCCACTTTGCGCAAAGAAGTCTTCCGGCGAGTGCAGGCGCTTGGCGGAAATCCCACAAGTCAGCTGGAAGAAGCGGAGCATGAGGGCAAGGAGTCCCCGCGCCTTCCAGCGAGACCATCCGGGTGCCACCCGCCGAGCGGGCTGGAAGTCGACATCCACCCACCAGCCTCCAGGGCGGAGACGCTCCCCCCAAGTGCCAATGGCTTCCTGCTGCTCTTCGGGCTGAAAGTGATCGAGCACGAAGCAAGTCAGGAGGGCGTCGAAGGGCTCTTCGATGGTAGAGAGTTCCTCCAGACGGAGGTAGGATAAGGCATCGCCAAGGCGCTTTCGGGCCCGTGTCAGCATGCCCGGGCTGGGATCGAAGACGACCACTTCTTTCCATCCTCGCGCCAAGTCTTGCAGACCGGCTCCGTTCCCCACCCCGGGGACCAAAAGGCGGTGGAGGGGGGCACGGGCGGGGGTGAGGAGGGCTTGTCCTTGACGGCGGGCTTCGTCGAGCTGGCCTCCGAAAACGCTTTTCTCCAAGAGTCGATACCAAGGGGCCACGGCCTGGTAGCTGGCCACTTTCAAAGCAAGAGAAAGAGCAAGGGGGTCAAGAGGGCGACGTCGGCCAAGACCCGCAAGAGGCGGGGGCGAAAGCGCTTGCGGAAGCGATGGAGAACTGCCAAAAGGCCGGCGCTCAGGCTGATGGCGCCGAAGAGCAGGGGCAGGCCGGTGTGACTGACGGAGAGGGCCAGCGTGAGGGTGAGGATCGAGAGAAGCGCATTGATCCAGCAATAGAAGTCCCATTTGGCGGGGGTTTCCCTGGGCTGTTCCCAGAGGTGGATGACGAAGATGTTTTGGGCGCAGAGGAGGCCGAAGAAAAGGACTTCCGCCTTGAAGAGGATTTGGCCAAAAGTCACGACGGCGCCCAGGAGAAGGGCACTCAAGACTTCCATGGCAGCGAGGGTTTCCCCGTTGCTCCCGAGCAGGCCGAAGTCGAGCGAGCGCAGGACCCCCGCGTAGGAATAAGCTGAAAGACTGGTGCCAAAGGCGAAGAGGAGACCCGAGACCAGTTCTTTGAGGCCGCTGAGAGAACGCTGCCCCTGGGAGACCCCCACCAGGTAGAAGCCAATGAGCAAGCCCGGAATGAGCCCGGCCGCTGTGAGAGATTGAGGCAAGCGGAAGAAGGCGGTCCACAAAACCAGCAAGAGAACCAGACCCACTAGTGGGACCAGAAGGCGGCGTCGCTCCCAGTGATAGAGATGACGTGCAGCTAACTTAGCGCCCGCCGGCGAGCGGCGCTGAGTCAGGCGGGCGTCCAGGAGGCGATCGACCACATAGATGCTCCAAACGGTCGCCCCCAGGGTCACAAAGATTTCCAGCGGAATGGCCAGCTGGAATGCCTTTTCATAGAGCTTCAACCAGACGAGGGCCACCAAAGGGGCGTCCAGGCTAACAAGATTCGGATAGAGCCACCACGGGAGGGTTTTTTTCGAAGGAGCAGATGGCACGCGCCAAAGTGGGGAATCGGCCCTCGAAGTAAAGGGCGGCTTTCCGGGAGCGTCACTCCACTTGGCGCAATTGCAGGGTATCGATGACCCTTTCGTGCGCCAGCGCATTGGTGATGACTACGAGCCAGGTTCCCGGCTCGACCCAGTCCCCCCGCTTGAGGTAGGCCAAGGCATCGAGAATGGTGTCTTCCGGGTTCTCGCAGAAGGGCATGTGAAAGGGCTCCACTCCCCAGGGGAGGGTCAGTTGGCGGAAGATTTCGGCGTCATCAGTGAAAGCGAAGATCGGCCGGCCGCAGGGGCGAAGAGCGCCCAAGACGTAGGGAAGAAAGCCACTGCGTGAGAAGACCACGATCCCGGATTTCCCCAGTTCTTGGGCCAAGACGGCCGCGGAACGCAGCATCTTGGCCTTGGGCTCGTGGAGTTGGATTCGCTTGTTGAGCGGGTGGCGGACGGAGGGCTCAATGCTCTCGATGATTTCTTTCATCGTTTGGACCGCTTCCAGAGGGTAGCGGCCGGTGGTGGTTTCGCCGGAGAGCATGACGGCATCGGCCTGTTCCCGGATGGCATTGGAAACGTCCGAAATCTCGGCCCGCGTCGGCATGGGCGAGGTGATCATGGATTCGAGCAGGTGGGTGGCGATGATGACCGGCTTGCCCTGTGCTTGGCAGGAGGCGACCATTTCCCGCTGGACCAGGGGGAGTTTCGGGTAGGCGATTTCGATTCCCAAGTCGCCCCGGGCCACCATGATGCCATCGGCCGCCGAGACGATCTCCTCCATATTGCGGACTCCGGCTTGGTCCTCGATTTTGGCGATGATGCGGGCGCGCGAGCCGCGCTCGGTCAGGAAGCGGCGGAGCGTGGCGATGTCCTCCGCTTGGCGGACAAAGGAGAGGGCCACGAAATCGATTCCCGACGGCAAGCCAATCCCATGTTCCAGATCGGCTTCGTCTTTGGCGGTCAGGGAGGGGAGATTGACGTGGACCCCGGGCAGATTGATGTGCCGTTTGGAACCGAGGCTTCCGGAAGTGAGGACCTCGCAGAAGAGACTGGTGGCGGTTTTTCTCACGACCTTCATGCGAAGGAGGCCACTATCGACCAGGACGGTGGCGCCGATTTGGACATCCTCCGGTAGCCCGGGGTAGTTGACGGAGACGGCCTTGCCTTGGCTGGTGGGTTGGCTGCTCTCGATGTAGAATTCCAGGGAATCGCCCAACTCGAGCGGAATGTTTTCCGACAGGCGGGCGGTCCGGATTTCCGGACCCTTCACGTCCATCAGGACGGCCACATGCCGATCCACCTTCTCCGAGACAGCCCGGATGTGGCCAATGGTGTCGGCGACCCACTCCGGGGTGGTGTGGGCCATGTTCAGACGCAGGATATCGACCCCTTCCCGAATGAGCTTTTCCAGCATCTCGGGCGCATCGGTGGCGGGTCCGAGGGTGGCGATGATTTTGGTATGTCGGTAGTAGGAGGGCACGGCGGGAAAATGAGCATGAGTCGCGCCAGCGGGGCGCTTTAGAGTCCGAGCCAAGCCAAGAGCTGGCCAGAAAAAGCCTGCCCCTGGTCAAGCCAAGAGGAGAGAAAGGTGGTGGCATCCAGGGAGGGCGAAACCAGCAGGAGCAAGCCCGTCAAGACCAGGAGATTCACAAAGTAGATCAGGAGCAGCGAGAAGACGGTCCCGTTTTCCTTCAAGTCCGGTTGGGTCCGGGTCAGCATGAGGAGGGTGTAAGAGAGGTGAAAGCACCAGGTGCAGCCGATGAGGGAAAAGAGCCATCGAGTGGCCTCCGGGACGGGCAGCCAGAGTTGCAGCAGGCTGAAGAGAGAGACGCTCAGGACGGAGTAGAAGGGGACGAAGTAGGGGGAGAGCGAGACGAGCCAGTTTGAGGTGTCCGTTTCGATGTAGCCACCCTCGCTGGTCCAGGCAGCCTCCCCCAGCCGCCCCCCGCTCAGCATCGCGAAGATGGCATGAGTCATCTCATGTCCAAAGACGTAGACCACGTCCAGCCCGCGGAGACCGACGTGGGCCACCAGCCAGAGGAGCGCCCCGAGTGAGAAAAACCAGAACTCTTCGGTTCGCCAGAATCCGCCTTCCCGGGTCATCCGGACAAAGGTCTCAAAGAAGGCGCTCGTTGTGATCCAGGCCAAGGGCAGGAGCAGGACGATTCCGACCAGGAGATGGAGCCAGGTGATGGGGATGCGCAGCTCCCGTAGGGCGGCCGCACCGGACCGTTCCGAGCGGAGGAAGGCGCGGAGGGTCCGATCGCGCTTGCTGGGGCCCCTGGCGTTGGAGGCGGGACGAGGAGAAGGGGGCTTCCTCCGGGCCGGAGTCGACTTGCGACGATTTCTCCGGGCGGGCATCACGGGAGGGCCTCAGGCGCGGCCGAGGTATTCGCCGCTGGAGGGATCGACCTTGACGAGGTCGCCCTCTTTGACGAAGAGCGGGGCTTGGATGGTTTTGCCGCAGGAGAGGGTCACGGGTTTTTGCGGGTTGTTGGCGGTGTCTCCCTTGAGTCCTTCGGCCGCTTCGGTCACTTCCATTTCGATGGAGGGAGGGAGTTCGGTCGAGACGAGCTTGCCGTCCACGTAGAGCACTTCCACTTCCATGTTTTCAGTCAGCCAGCCGGCGTCTTCCCCCAAGATGTCCCCGGGCACTTCGAAGGTGTCATAGGTTTCCGGGTCCATGAAGAAGTAGCCCGTGCCGTCGGCGTAACTGTATTCCACTTTCTTGCGCTCGGCGGGTACGATGTCGACCTTGTCCGAGGAGGCGAAGCGGATGTCCTTGGTTTTGCCCGTTTGGAAGGAACGAATCTTGGCCATGATGAGGGCGTTGCCCTTGCCGGGGGTGCGATGGTCGAGTCCGAGGACCACCCCCATTTCTCCCTTGTAGTTGATGCACTGCCCTTTTTTGAGGTTGGTAGCGACGACGGCCATGGCGGAAATTCTGCGGTGAAGTAGTTAAGTTTACTTAAGCATCCGCGTCAATCGCGGGCTGGGAGAAACCACGCGCTCCCGGTCGGTGCAAGCGAATTTCCGATAGGTGCTTGGACGGCGCACTGGGGTGCAAGCGGCCGCCTGGCGCCTCGGCTAGGGCGTTTTCAGGCCCACTGCCCGCATTCTCTCGTAGGACCAGCGAACGACGTAAGGGTGCTCCGGATTGCGTTTCACGAAGTCTTGATGGTAGCCTTCCGCTGTCCAAAACTTGTCCAGTTTCTCGATGGGGACGGCAAGGGGCGCTGGATAGCGCTTTTGCACGGCGGCCTTGGAGGCTTCTGCGATGCGTTTTTGCTCGTCGTTCAGAAAAAAAAGGATGGGTCGGTAAGAGGGGCCGAAGTCGGGGATGACGCCCCGCCCGTCGGTCGGGTCGAAGGAGTTCCAGTAGACCTCCAAGAGGGCGGCAAAACTGATTTGGGCGGGGTCGAAAGTCACTTCGACGGCCTCGGCGTGTTGCCCGTGATCGCGATAGGTGGGATGGTCCTTGGCGCCTCCAGCGTAGCCCGAGACCGCGTCGAGCACTCCGGGTTGGCCCTCCAAGACCGCTTCCAGGCACCAAAAGCAGCCGGCGGCCAAGACCGCTTTTTCTGAAGTGGGCGGGTCGGCGAGGGCCTCAGAATGGAGGCCGAGGACGAGAAGGGCGAGGGCGAGGAAGGTGGGTCTCATGCCAAGAGAGAGCCCCGGGACGCGCCAGAAATTTCAAGGTTCTCGAAAGCGCACGTTTTCGAGGACGCTCGGCGGGAATTCTGTGATGGGAGTAAGCCGCAACTGCTTGTAGTAACATTCGGCTGCTTCGGATTGGATTTGAATCGGCCCCGAGGTGAGCGGCGTGCCATCGGGTTGACGGGCGTTTTCCACCACCATGACGACGTGTCCATTGATGAGATGGACGGCGTCGTTCCCGAGGACAAAGACTTCGAGCAGATTCCATTCGCCATGGGGAGCGTCGTGTTCGGAGGAGGCATCGACGTAGCCTTTGGGAGTGAAATACTCATCCTGATCGGGAAGGAATTGTTCCCGGTCTTGGCGTTGCCCTCCGCGAATGTCCACTAGCGGGCCGGGTACTTTCTTCGGCTTGGCGGTGTTGCCGGCCAGAGGGATGAAGTCGCCAAAATCAGTTTCCTGCACCTGATACTCCAGCGAGGTCTTCCAGACCTGCCAAAAGCGAGCGTGTTCGCCGTAGCAATGGTAGAGAATGCCGCTGTCCCGTTTCTTTTCGAGACGGGGAGCCCACTTCTTTTCTCCCCAGCGAAATTGCGTGCTGAGGTGATAGTTGGCAAAGGCGTCCAGGGTGCTGAGGGCGGCATAGATTTCGCCGCTGATGCGCAGAACGGGCTCGTCCCCTTCCCTTTGCACTGTGAAGATCCCCTTCAGTTCACGATCGAAGCCGATCGGCCGACCCTTGTGAACGTTGCGCGATTGGAAGGTGCCTTCGGGCAGGCCTTTGACGGTGGCATGGGGAACGCCCACCCAGATTTCGAATTGGCTCAGCTCGGCGTCGAGCAGGTCGAGCGGTCCGTCGAGCGCGCGGATGGCTGGAGCTTCCTCAGCCGAGAGGCTCGGTAGGATCGAGAAAAAAAAGAGGGCGGAGGCGGACAGGGCTTTCATGGCAGGGGAAAGGGGTCGGAAGGGATGGCTCCGCCCAGACGACGCGGCTGTCCAGTGAAGCTTCCCGGCAGAGAGGGGACCTCCGGGAGAAAGTGGGCTTTCTCCAAACTTTTTTTTGAGTCTCGTGGCTTCCGCAGCGACTCTCCGCCCCGCCCGAGGAAACGTAGGCGCTTTTTGATGATGGGGAACCAGGTAGAAAAAGAGGTGATCTTGGTGGGCGCGGGGATCATGAGCGTGACGCTGGCGTCGATGCTGAAAAGGCTCGACCCTTCGCTCCGCATCCGGATCATTGAGCGCCTGGATAGCGCGGGTCTGGAGAGTTCCAATGCGCTCAACAATGCGGGGACCGGCCATGCGGGGCTGTGTGAGCTGAACTACACTTCGGAGCGACCCGACGGCACGGTCGATGCCGCCAAGGCCATCCAAATTTTCGAGGGGTTCGAAAAGTCGAAGCAATTCTGGGCGCACTTGGTCCGGGAGGGGACGCTGGGAGAGCCCGGCGATTTCATTCAAAAGGTGCCTCACCTCAGTTTTGTGCTGGGGGAGAAGAATGTCACTTCGCTGCTCGCCCGCTTCGAGAGCATGAGGCAGCATCATTTTTTTCAGGAGATGGAATGGACGACCGATTGGGACCAAGCCGCCGAATGGGCGCCCCTCCTAGCGCAGGGACGCGACCGCTCCCAGCCCTTCGCGCTCACCCGCGTCGCCAGCGGGACCGATGTCAATTTTGGAGCCCTGACCCGCTCCCTCACCAAAACCTTGACGACCGACGAGGAGGTGGAGATTCTCTTTTCCCACGAAGTGACGCAGCTGCGGCGGGCTGGTTCCGACTGGCGAGTGAGGGTGCGGGATCGGCAGTCGGGGAAGGTCTCTCAGTTCTCAGCCGGGTTTGTCTTTCTAGGAGCAGGCGGCGGGGCCCTTCCCCTTTTACAAAAGGCGGGTCTTGCCGAAGGCAAGGGCTTTGGCGGGTTTCCGGTGAGCGGGAAATGGCTGATTTGCTCCAATCCCGAGGTGGTGAAAAAACATGATGCCAAGGTCTACGGCAAAGCCGCGGTCGGCGCGCCGCCCATGTCGGTACCGCATTTGGACACCCGCTACATCGATGGCCAACGCAGCTTGCTCTTCGGGCCCTTTGCCGGCTTTTCTCCCAAGTTCCTCAAAACGGGCCACCTGACCGACCTTCCGGCTTCTGTCCGTCTGGACAATCTTCTTCCGATGTTGACGGTGGCGAAGGACAACCTTCCGCTCACGATCTATCTCATCAAGCAGGTCTTGCAGTCGCCCGCCGCCCGCATCGAGGCGCTGCACGAGTTTTTTCCAGAGGCGGAAGCGAGCGATTGGAAGCTGGCGACTGCTGGCCAGAGAGTGCAGATTATCAAGAAGGATCCTAAAAAAGGGGGGGTGCTCCAATTTGGGACCGAGGTGGTGGCGGCTGCCGATGGCTCGATGGCCGCCCTTTTGGGTGCCTCCCCGGGCGCCTCGACGGCGGTCTCCATCATGCTGCAAGTGCTGGAGCGTTGTTTCGGTGAGGAGATGGGCTCGGAAGCTTGGCAAGAGCGTTTGGCCGTGATGGTTCCTTCCTACCGGCGCTCGCTCGCGGAAGACGCCGCCGCCTACCACCCCATCCGGAGCGCCACTGACGAGGTGCTCGGCTTGAGGGAAGAAGCCCCGCCGCTGGTCAAGGCGGTTTCTCAGTGAATTCATGTCGACCTCGCCTCATGATCTGACCCACTGGATCCGGGCTCGGCGCACCGTGAAGGTGCTGGGCGAAGTCGATTCGCATCGAGCTGTCCCGAAGGAGTTGGCTGCTCGCAATCGCTCTTGGGTGCTGGCGGCCATCGAAACGGCGGGTTGGGCCCCCTTTCATCACCCCCGGCAGGAGGGGGGCTTGGCCGAGCCTTGGCGGGTGCATGTCTTATGGGACGAAGCGGCTTGGAAACTCGCTTGCCACTTGCGCGAGGAGCGGGGCGTGCGGACGAAGGAACCGCAGTTGGCCGCGGCCTGCCAGGCCTTGCTTTTAGTGACGTGGTTGCCCGAGTTTGGCGAGCCCGAGCAGAAGAGAGCCTCCCCGCTCTCAGAAGAAGGACAGCGCACTCGCGACGAAGAGCACCTCGCGGCCACCGCCGCCATGGTGCAGAATCTTTTGCTGCTGCTGACCGAGCAGGGGATCGGGAATTATTGGTCGAGTGGAGGGGTGCTCCGGGAGAAGGAGGTCTTGGCTCATCTGGGCGTGGGCCCGGAGGAGCGTCTTTTGGCGGCCTTGTTTCTGGAGTATCCTGAGATGCGGGAAGAGGGCTTCCAGAGGAAACCGGGAGCCCTGCGTGATCGCCGAGGGAGGGGTTGGGTGCGGGAAGTGGGGGATTCGAGTTTCGATTTCTGATTTTTTTGGGCGCGGCTGTTCTTTTGCTTGCTTTGGCAACCCGGTATTATACCAAGCTCCAGAATTCACAGGTAGAATGGAGGGAAGGTGTTGTGGGGAAGAGGCGCTGAAGCGCGGGGAAGGAAGAGCCGGAGTCTTTCGAGCCAGCCCCGCGTTGCTGCTCGGTTACGGTGCCTGCACCGCGCCCTCGTCGCGCCTTGGTCTGGCCCGAAATCCACTCGGCCATTCTACCAGCCAATTCTGCACCTTGGTATTAGGGGTGGTCGATGACGACTTTTCCCATGCCTTGTCCACTTTCGAGCCGGGCGTAGGCGGCGGCGACTTCTTCCAGGGAGTAGCGGGTTTCGTCGAGGATGGGGCGCAAGCCTCCGGCTTCCACGATTTCGGCCACCGCTTGCAAAATTTGGGCATGTTCTTCTCGGCGGTGATGGTGCAGCATCGGTAGGAGCATGAAGACGACGTGCAGCGACAGACCCTTGAAGTGGGCGGGGGTGAGGTCGATTTCGCAGAGGGAGACCGTCGAGGCGATTTGACCGTTGAGCGCGGCCGCTTCGAAGGACTTGCTCATGTTGAGTCCGCCTACCGAATCGAAGACCAGGTCGAAGCCGGCTCCGCCGGTGTGGGCCTGGACATAGTCTGCCACGCTTTCTTTTTTGTAGTGGATGGGAGTGGCGCCGAGTTCTCGGATGAGGTCGAGTTGAGGCGGGCCGCCGCCGGTGGCGTAGACCTCTGCGCCGAGGTGTCGGGCGATCTGGAGAGCGACGTGCCCGACCCCGCCCGAGCCTCCGTGGACGAGCACTTTTTGCCTGGCTTGGAGCCCGGCCCGCATCAGGCCTTCGTAGGCGGTGATGGCGACCAAGGGAAGCGCGGCGGCCTCGCGTAAAGAGAGATTTTTCGGTTTGGGTGCCACCAGGTTCTGGTCGGCCACCATGAACTCCGCCAAGGTGCCCGGGAGATCGGCCAGGCCCCCTGCGCAGCCGTAAACTTCGTCGCCCACGGCCAAGCCAGCGACTTGGTCGCCTACTTCCACGACCGTTCCGGCGAAGTCCATACCGAGGAGGGCGGGCGCGTCGGGTGAGAGGGGAAGTTCCTTCCCCATCTGGCGGATCATGGTGTCGACCGTGTTGACGCTGGAGGCGGCGATTCGTATTTTCACATGCCCCGCGCGGATCTCTGGTTCGGCGATCTCGGCAGCAGTGAAGGGGGCATCGTTTCCGTAGCTTGGGAGCAACATGGCTTTCATCCCGTTCATCTAGCCACTACTTGCATCTTGGCAATAACGCACAATTTGGGCTAGTAGTTACAGAATGGATACCAAAGGCGCAGCAGAAGGTGGTTCCCGGCACTCCAGTTATGGAAGGCCAGCTTGCCCGGTGGAGGCAACTTTGGAGCTGATTGGAGGCAAATGGAAAGGCATGGTTCTCTTTTACCTGCTGGAGGGAAAGATGCGCTTTAGTGAATTGATGCGGGCCATCGGCTGTGTGACCCAACGGATGCTGACCAAGCAGTTGCGAGAGTTGGAGGCGAGTGGGCTGGTGAATCGCATCGTCTACGCCGAGGTGCCTCCACGGGTGGAGTATGAACTCACCTCCGAAGGAGAGTCTCTCCGGCCTCTTCTGATGGAGCTAAAAAAGTGGGGAGACGGCTACGCGCTTCGCCTGCTGGAAGAGCGAAAGTCAAAACAGAAAGAGGGAGGGTAGTCAATCCCGAGCGTTGCGCTCGGTAAAGAGACGGGGCAGAGAAGCGCCATGAAGCCCGAATACTCTACCGAACGCATCGGATCTTACTACAGGCTGACGGGCGTTTGCCCGCTGGAGCATCGTTACAACGATGGCGATAGTTTTTTGGTCCGTCATGGGGAGGACGAGTTTGAGCTGCGTCTCTACTATGTCGATACACCTGAGAAGTATCTTAGCGACGAGCATGCGAAACAGCGAGAGCGAGTCGCTGAGCAAGCGGACTACTTTGGGCTCAGCTTAGATCAAACCATCGCTCTCGGACAGGTAGCGAAAACCTATGTCGAGAGGCTTTTCCAAGAACAGGGAAGCTTCACTGTCTACACCGCTTGGGAACAGGTTTATGACGGGGATCGTTACCACGGGTTCGTCGAAATCGATGATCCTCAAAAACCTTCCGAGAAGATCTACCTCACCGAGCTGCTGGTGCGGGAAGGCCTCGGACGCATCCACACGCGCGGGGAAGAGACCCCGAAAGGGCAATCATGGCGAGCCTATAAAGAGCAACTCTATTCGCTCGAAAGAAGAGCGAAAGAGGCGCGGCGCGGGGCTTGGATGTTCTAGAAGCGGTCTCATAAATAGAACGATTTCTATTCATGGAGACCGCTTTTTGAAACCGCCTAGTACTGGTGGGCCGCGACGTCCCCGGCGCGGCGGGTGCGATGAGCTAATTCGTGAACAAGTCACCTACCCAAGGCCTTTCTGGCTACCTATCACTTGGGATCAGCTGCACCCAGAACAAGAAGTCTCCCCCCACCGCGCCGGGGACGTCGCGGGCCACCGGAGAAAGCTCGCTACTGTAGTTTTCGGAGGGCTTCTGCTAGGATAGTCTTCGCGATATCCAATTGGTTCTCTACCCTATTCATCGACGACTCTTATACACCTCACAAAGAATACGACTTCTATTTGCGATACCGCTTCTAAGGACTTTGTCTACATGAGCCAAGTGCTCGCTTCGTCTAATTCTTTGCTTCGCTTTTGGCCTCTAGCGCAAAATCCGGCATGCCCTTTTTCTTGAACCTATCTCAAATTAATTAAGTGATATTATATAGTAGTATGGGCGTTAAATTTGCTCTTATGAGAGGCATGGAAGTCACTGATGCTCAATGGTATAGGATGCGCCATCATTTTCCGGAAGAAGGTGAGAAGAAGAGCAAACCAGGGCCAAAACCCGTGGCGACGCGTAAGATTCTGGAGGCCGTAGTGTGGATCTTGAAGACAGGAGCGCAGTGGCACATGCTCCCGCAGAGCTTTCCCAACTACAAGATGGTGCATCGTAGATTCCAACGCTGGTGCGACAGCGAAGTATTGCGGAATATCTTTAAGGACTTGGCCAATGAAGCGCGAGAACGAGATGTCCAAGGCTACGATGAAGCCTACATCGACGGTATGTTCGTCCCAGCTCGATTGGGAGGAGAAGAAGTAGGCTTCGGCTACAAGGGCAAAGGAACCAAGATCATGGCTATCGTTGATCGCGAGGGGCTTCCAATGAACACCACGAAGTAAAGCTAGTGCAGTTGACCTTGGATCTCTCGGTGGTGGAGGTGAGCCCCGGGCGCCTCATTGGAGACGCTGCCTATGATTCCGATGAACTGGACGAGACTCTCGCCCAGCAAAGCATTGAAATGATCGCCCCACATAATACCAATCCACATTATTTATTGGTATAACAAGATACGGAGCAAGAGTTTGCTTGAGAGAGCATCCAACCGCGACCGATGAGGGAGAAGATGCGTTGTGGGTGTGACCAGAACTCTTGTAGCCAACGGGTAGTGGCGTG